>MAXR01000039.1:0-27332 GCA_001751155.1 Desulfuromonadales bacterium C00003068
TTCGCCAGCCAATGCCATTTGCTGCTCTCTTTGTAAGGCTGCAACCATCAACAACGATGACTCTGCCATACGCTGATCAACATCAATGCGTTGCAGATAAAAAAGAGCATCGCTGTTGCGTTGTTGTTCTAAAAGAATGCGAGCGATAAGTGTGTACGCCTCGGCTAAGTTCGGACTATCAGGAGTTTCAATGATATAGCGGCGCAACGTTGACAACGCGGCTTCAGTCTCTCCCGCTGCATAATATGTTTTAGCTGGCCGCAAAGAATACCTAGCTTGTGGCGTTGACATAAGCTCCACAGCTATACTTACTTCAGGCACACTAACAGCGCACAATACCAACAGAATAAACGGGACAAACCTAGACATAAGGACTCTTTCATCAACAGCAAGCATGGTATAAGACGAAACGAAAACAGCTACATATCCATTAAGGACATATAGCTGTTCACTTTAACACATGAATTGATCAATTAATGAGTCAATTAAAAATTGACGCCATGAAACTAATCAAACATCTCTTTAACTTTTTCGAAAAAACCCTTGCTGATGGGGCTGACGGACTCGCCACCCTCTTTAGCAAACTCCTCCAACAACTCTTTTTGCCGCGCCGTTAATCGTGTTGGTGTTTCAACGCGCATCACCACAAGTTGATCGCCACGGCGATGCCCTTGCAGGTCTGGAATCCCTTTGCCGGTAAGCTTCATCACCTTGCCAGATTGAGTTCCCGCAGGAACTTTCATCTTCACACGGCCTTCAAGGGTTGGCACTTCAATTTCACAACCAAGAGTTGCCTGAGTAAATGAGATCGGTGTATCACAGATCACATTGCGTCCTTCACGGCTGAAGATCGGATGATCGTCAACGGTAATCACCACGTACAGATCACCAGCAGGGCCACCATGGACACCACTTTCACCTTCGCCGGTTAACTTTAAGCGGATCCCCGTTTCAACACCTGCGGGAACCTTTAAGGCGAGATTACGCTTCTCTTTCACTCGCCCAGTGCCACGGCAATCAGGACATGGATCATTGATTTGGCTACCACTACCACCACAATCGGGGCATGGTCGTGTCATCTGGAAGAAGCCTTGTTGATAGCGAACCTGCCCCGCGCCTCGACAGGTTGAACAGGTTTCGGGGCTGGTTCCCTTTTTTGCACCACTGCCGCCACAGGTTTCACAGCTATGATGACGTGGGAGCTTTACCGTTGTTTCGGTACCGAATGCTGCTTCTTCAAAAGAGATGGTCAAGTTGTAACGCAGATCATCACCGCGTTGACCTCGACTACGGCGTGAACCACCGCCGCCACCGCCATTAAAGATATCGCCGAAAATATCGCCAAAGATATCTTCGAAAGGACTACCGCCAAAACCACCTGAAGAGTATCCACCGCCAGCACTACCATCAACGCCAGCATGGCCGTATTGATCGTAGGCTGCCCGCTTTTGACCATCGGAGAGAACAGCATAGGCCTCAGATAGCACCTTGAACTGCTCTTCAGCTTTTTTATCACCAGGGTTTTTGTCTGGATGATGCTTAACGGCTAATTGACGGTAGGCTTTTTTAATCTCAGCGTCACTGGCGTTGCGGTTAACACCAAGCACTTCATAATAATCACGTTTTGACAAAATTAAGTTCCTCTGTGGCGGATCGGGCCTTGCTGTAGGTCAACAACGAACGGAGCCAACAACAGGCTCCGTTCGTCAAACCACTCTATTTAAAATTACTTTTTTTCGTCGTCAACTTCTTCAAACTCTGCGTCAACAACATCATCGTCTTCAGCAGCAGGCTCTTCGGTTGCGCCCTCTTCACCAGCAGCACCCGCTTCAGCTTGAGCTTCAGCATACATCGCCTCAGCTAATTTGTGTGACGCTTGTGAAAGTACTTCAACTGCAGCGTTAATCGCTTCAACATCATCACCTTCCATCACTTTTTTCAACTCTACTAGAGCTGACTCAATTGCAGTCTTGGTCTCATCATCAACCTTGTCTGCATTATCTTTAAGTGTTTTCTCAGTGCTGTAAACCAAGCTATCTGCTTGATTCTTCGCTTCGATCAACGCACGCTTTTTCTTATCATCATCGGCATGCAGTTCCGCATCCTTAACCATCTTCTCGATCTCATCATCGCTTAGACCTGAAGAAGATGTGATTTTGATTGTTTGCTCTTTGCCTGTGCCCATATCCTTGGCGGATACGCTAATAATACCGTTCGCATCAAGGTCAAAGGTTACTTCAACTTGAGGCACACCGCGTGGTGCCGGTGGAATATCGGTTAATTCAAAACGACCGATGGTCTTATTATCAACAGCCATCTCGCGCTCACCTTGAAGTGCGTGTACCGATACTGCAGGCTGATTGTCCGCAGCAGTAGAGAAGATTTGACTCTTCTTGCAAGGGATGGTGGTGTTTTTATCGATCAATTTGGTCAGTACGCCACCAAGAGTTTCGATACCGAGAGACAGAGGGGTTACATCGAGAAGGAGAACGTCTTTAACGTCACCCTTAAGTACGCCACCTTGAATCGCCGCGCCAATTGAAACAACTTCGTCAGGGTTAACACCTTTATTAGGTGCCTTGCCAAAGATCGCTTCAACCTTTGCGTGTACTGCTGGCATACGAATCATACCACCGACCAAAATGACTTCATCGATATCGGAAGCAGTAAGGCCTGCATCCTTAAGAGCAGTACGGCAGGGTGCTTCGAGACGCGCAAGAAGATCGCCACAAATGCTCTCAAGCTTGGCACGGCTCAGTTTAAGATTCATGTGCTTAGGACCACTTTGATCAGCAGTGATAAATGGCAAGTTGATGTCTGTTTCCATCGACGAAGACAGCTCGCACTTTGCTTTTTCAGCCGCTTCTTTCAAGCGCTGAAGAGCCATTTTGTCGCCACGAAGATCGATCCCTTGCTCTTTATTGAACTCATCGGCAATGTAATCAATAATGCGTTGGTCAAAGTCTTCACCACCGAGGAACGTATCACCATTGGTTGACTTAACTTCAAAAACACCATCGCCAAGCTCAAGGATTGATACGTCAAAGGTACCGCCGCCGAGGTCAAATACTGCAATGGTCTCATCGCCGTCTTTGTCCATGCCGTAAGCCAGTGCCGCTGCCGTAGGCTCGTTGATGATCCGCAACACTTCAAGACCTGCGATCTTACCTGCATCTTTAGTTGCTTGACGTTGTGAATCGTTAAAA
The DNA here is from genome assembly GCA_001751155.1 of Desulfuromonadales bacterium C00003068. GTDB lineage: Bacteria > Desulfobacterota > Desulfuromonadia > Desulfuromonadales > Desulfuromonadaceae > Desulfuromonas. The sequence goes on from MAXR01000039.1 coordinate 3,207, forward strand.
TATGCAGGAACAGTGATAACCGCTTCAGTGACCTCTTCACCAAGGTAGTCAATCGCTGCTTGTTTCATCTTTTGCAGCACCATCGCTGAGATCTCAGGCGCACTGTATTGCGTGCCACGCGCTTCAACCCAAGCATCACCGTTATCGGCCTTCATAATATTAAATGGGCTAATTGCAATATCTTTTTGTACCGCATCTGAATCGAACTTACGGCCGATTAAACGCTTGATGGCAAACAGTGTGTTTTCTGGGTTGGTAACCGCTTGACGCTTGGCCTGTGTGCCAACTAATCGCTCACCGTTTTCAGCAAAAGCGATCATTGAAGGGGTGGTGCGTGAACCTTCAGCATTGGCGATAACTGTTGGCTCGCCGCCTTCCATGACCGATACACATGAATTTGTTGTTCCTAAATCAATACCTATGACTTTACCCATGACAATTTCTCCTTATCAGGTTGGTTAATTGTAGTACGTTACGTTTCTATTTTATTCAGTTACCGCAGGGGCTTTTGACACCATTACCAGTGCTGGGCGCAACAAGCGTCCGTTTAACATATAGCCACCTTGCATCACTTCTACAACGGTATTGGCGTCGCAATCATCGCGCTCTATTTGGCCCATCGCTTCATGACATGCAGGGTCGAAAGGAGACCCTTTAGCATCGACAATCGAGACATTAAATTTGCTCAAAACACTCTGGAATTGACTTAGAGTCATCTCGACCCCTTCAACCAGGGTGGATGCGTCACCTTCAGTCTCCTTAGCGTGACTCACTGCGCGCTCTAAATTATCGATAACGGGTAGTATTTCACGCAGAATTGACTCATTAGCAAACTTAGCCAGCTCCTCTTTTTCTCGTTGCATCCGGCGACGAAAGTTCTCGTTTTCAGCACGGTTGCGCAGATAAAGATCCTTCTGCTTCTCCACCTCTTCGCGACATGCTACTAATTCAACCTGCAATGCCTCTTCAGCTGAAAGCTGTTCAACTTGGTTTTCATCAACAACAGCATCACCTTCTACGGGTGCCTGTGTTTCCACTTCTTCATTCACTTCAGGTTTTTTTGTTTCTGTCACGATCACCATTCTCCTCGTTTGCCCTTTTCAGGCATATCTTTAATTTCGCTTATTCAGATTCAAGTTCCAGCGCACGACTAACAAGTTGTGCAGTATAATCGACCACAGCAACCACCTGTGAGTACTCCATCCGACTTGGGCCAATCACTCCAAGACTGCCTAAACTCTGCGTACCATTGGTATAGTTAGCAGTGATCAAACTACAGCCTTCAAACTCCTGATATTCGGATTGGCTGCCGATATAAATCTGTACCCCTTGTGCTTGCTGACTCTTATCTAACAGATGGATCAAGTTACTCTTTTGCTCAAAGGCATTAAACAACCGCTTCATGCTATCGCGATCGGAAAACTCCGGCTGATTTAAAATGTTTGCCGCGCCCTCAATGATCACATCATCTTCAATGTCGCCGCGAAAAACCTCTTGCGAAAAATTCAACGCACCACTGACCATTTTATTATACAAGTTTTTCTCTTGCTTCATCTGGTCAACGATTTTTGCGCGAACCTCCTGTATGGTCAAGCCACTTAGTTCTTCATTGAGATAATTAGTAATATGTTGAAGCTCTTGAGTTGTGGGCATCGCACCATCTAGCTCAATAATTTTATTTTGTACCACGCCCGATTTCGATACAAAAATCACTAACAGGCGACCTTGGCTGAGCGGCACAAACTCAATATGGCGGAACACCGTCGACACAAATCGTGGGGCAAGAACAATCCCGGTATGGTTCGACATATCGGATAAAATACGTCCAGCCTGTTGCAACATCTCTTGTGTTCGTAAATTTCCAGTACGGCACTGCGCTTCAATTTTACTGCGTTCATCTTGACTTAGATTGCGCACCTGTAACAGCGTGTCGACGTAAAAACGATAGCCTTTATCCGTTGGAATACGCCCAGCAGAGGTATGGGGTGAAACGAGATAACCCATCTCTTCAAGATCCGCCATGACATTTCGTACTGTCGCTGGCGACAACTGTAGCTTTTGTCGTTTAGCGATGGTGCGAGAGCCCATCGGCTCACCCGATGCAATGTGCCCTTCGACAATTGCATCGAGAATACTCAAACTGCGCTCATTGAGTTCCATATTCTCGCGATCCCAGCATAAAGCCACACAGCCACTTCGCCGTCTGGTTGCAAAAAAACAAGCCCGACTAGCCGGCCAACAGACAAACTTAGCACTCAAGCGATGCGAGTGCTAACAGTTGAGAAGGTAACAACGCCCCTACCCTTTGTCAAGGGCTGCGAGCGTAAAAAAATCATCAATTTACAGAAAGTTTTCGATCAGATAATTGTAGAGTAACCACCCCTCTAGCGAGAGAGTCCACCGACCATTATTAAGGGTAAGATACGGGGCGCATTGGTCAATTGCCGCGGCGTAGACTGTCGCAAAAGAATGATTATAGCGACGCTGAAAATCGGCTTCGTCAACCCCTTCGCGACAGCGCAACAACAAATAAACCGTTTCAAACATCGCTTGCTGCGGATCAAATCCTTCAATTTTAGTGCGCGGCGAAACACCTTCATGGATCGAGTGAAGATAACCTTCAATCGAATTTTCGCATGCCCAACGCTCCCCCAAATCTCGACCAATAAAACTATGTGCACCAGCGCCAACACCTAAATAAGGTTGGCGCTGCCAATAACCAACATTGTGACGGCACTCGTGGCCAGGCTGAGCATAGTTCGAAATCTCATAATGGCGATAACCCAAACGGGTCAAACGATCATTTAACAGCAAAAAACTGTCGCGATACTGTTCATCATCGGGCATCTGCCATAGATTTTTTTGCTGTTGGTGGGCAAAGGGGGTTTCATCTTCAATGGTTAAACCATAAATGGACAGATGCTCGGGGGCCAACTGCTCGACATACTGGCACTGTTGCTGGAGTTGTTCCACTGTTTGATTGGGCAATGAAAACATCAGATCAATGCTTAAACGATCAAAACCAACGCTCCGCGCTGTTTCAACCGCCTGTAACGCCTGAGTTGAATCATGCTGGCGGCCCAGCCATTTTAGTTGGGCGTCATCAAAGGATTGAACTCCCAAAGACAACCGATTAACCCCCGCACTGCGATAGCCCATCAGGCTTGCAGAACTGACGGTGCCGGGGTTTGCTTCAAGGGTGATCTCAACATCGGCAGCAAAACCATAGACACTTGCAGCGACATCCAACAGCCGCGCTACCTGAGATGCACTCAACAACGACGGCGTTCCGCCACCAAAAAACACGCTGGTAAACGGTGCTGAGAATCCTTCATCATCACCACCACAAACGGCGCGAGAGGTCTTTAAATCTGTACATAACGCATCAACATAACGATCAATGTCGCCCGTTTTTGGCTCACACGAATAAAAATCGCAATACGGACACTTGCTTAAGCAAAACGGAATATGTAAATACAGACTGGCCATCTCGCCCCCCTAGACACAAACAAAACAGCGCCGAACCCTAAAGGATTCGGCGCTGCAATCTAACACTTATACTCGATGATGCTTAGTGGAAATGACTGCTATTAATCAACATATGTACGGCGATACTTGCTACATAGCCTAAGGCAATAATAGGCGTAAACTTGAGGTGACGACCGAAAGTATAAACACCACGAGCCGTACCCATTAGCGCAACACCCGCTGCAGAACCGATGGAAAGCATGCTACCACCAACACCCGCAGTCAGAGTAACGAGTAGCCAGTGGCCGTGAGACATATGTGGCTCCATGGTTAATACCGCAAACATCACTGGGATATTATCAACAATCGCTGACAAGACACCAACAAGCACGTTTGCTTGAAACGGACCAAGCCCTGTGTACATCGCTTGCGATGCCATGGCCAAGTAACCAAACTGACCTAAACCGCCAACACATAAAATAACACCGTAGAAGAACAACAACGTATCCCACTCAGCACGAGCAATTTTACGGAACAGATCAAAACCAGGTTGGCAATGCTCGCCAGTCATATTCAACGGGCTATCGGCCATAATACTGGCATGCTCTTTTTTCTTGATATAATATGAGAACACACCTAAATAACCAAGGCCGAGCATCATGCCAGCCGCTGGGGGCAAGTGAAGAAAATTGTGAAAGGATACGGCAGTAACAATGGTTGCCAAGAAAAGAACCATAATCCGCTTAGCACCAAAGCGCATAGAAACCATCTCATCAATAGCCTGCGGTTTCTCTTTGCTAATCATGAAGTTCATGATAAATGCAGGAATAAACCAGTTAACAAGAGAGGGGAGGAACAGGACGAAAAACTCACTGAAGTCAACCATCCCTTTTTGCCATACCATCAAGGTGGTGATATCACCAAATGGTGAGAATGCGCCACCAGCGTTAGCACCAACAACAACGTTGACACATGCCATAACAACAAATTTTTGATTTGAGCCACCAACAGCCATAACAACCGCACCCATCAACAGAGCCGTTGTGAGGTTGTCAGCGATTGGAGAGATCAAGAAAGCTAAAATACCTGTTAACCAAAAAATCACTCGCAGCGAAAATCCGCGAGAAACAAGCCATGAACGCAGTGCTTGAAATACGTTACGCTCTTCCATCGCATTGATATAGGTCATCGCAGCCAATAAGAATAGTAACAGTTCAGCGTACTCGAGCAGGTTGTGCTTGATTGCCTCGTGAGGCAGCATTGGATCAATGTGCTTATAGGCTAAAGCAACCAGTACCCAAATGACACCAGCAGCCAAAAGAACAGGCTTACTTTTACGCAAGTGCAGCTGCTCCTCCATAATGACCAAGCTGTATGCCCCAACAAAAATCACCAAGGCTAAAATACCCAGTACCGAACCAGTTAAATCTTGAATTGCACTACCACCGCCACTACTTGCGAAAGCGGGCCCAGCCATTAAAATGAACAACAGTGTAAATAAACTTTTCAAAACTTCCCCCATCCAAACATAAAGAAACTAAGGAAACATCGGCATCGAATCTGCAATCAGATCGGCCACCCAAAAACTACATTTCATTCGTAGATCGAACCTCAAAACAAGGTTTCAAACTACGTACACATACCGCCCACAATTTAATTACAACCCATAAATAATTCTGGTCTACCAAACCAAAGTACATTTAAATATCACTTGAATTGTAGGGTGTCAACAATTCAAATCTCTATCTGTAACATTATCTCGTTTTTGTATTTCCATTTGTCCTGTATATAAAAAATGTACGGTATTACAAATAGTTTGTTCCATCTTCACTATCAAATACACGTTAAAAATCTGTCTCTTTGAGTACTTGCGAGACCGAATTCCAATAGGGTATAATCAGCAAAACTTGACCTCGTCAACCCTCTATCGTTAGGATCTCATCGACAATGAAACAGGACGTTACAGCTTCAATAATACAATTCAATATTGCTCTCGGTGACGTGCAAACGAATCTCGCCACCGCCATTGCCGGAATCAAGCGTGCAGCAAGCCAAGGGGCACAACTGGCAGTACTCCCAGAGATGTGGAGCACGGGCTATGACTACCGCCATCTTGCACAGCTGGCCGAAGAGACTCCGCGCATCCTCCTTACCTTGCAGACCTTAGCGCTTGACCTCAAGCTGGTAATTGTCGGTAGCCTGCCTGAAAAAAACGGCGACTCACTGTACAATTCTCTCTACGTTATCGACAATGGCCAACAGGTTGGCAAGTATCGCAAACTTCACCTCTTTTCGACCATGGGCGAAGATCGTTTTTTATCGGCAGGTCATCAGTGCTGCGTTGTGCCAACAACAATAGGCCGTCTCGGTGTTGCGATCTGCTATGATCTGCGATTCCCTGAACTGTTTAGAAAGATGGCCCTAGAGGGAGCTGAAATCATCTGCCTGCCTGCGGAGTGGCCAAAACCACGCCAAGAGCACTGGCGCACGCTACTCAGAGCGCGAGCCATTGAGAACCAACTTTTTATTGCCGCAGCCAACTGTTGTGGCATTCAGGGTAAACTTGATTTTTTTGGTATGAGTATGTTGATTTCAGCCCGAGGCGATGTGCTGGCTGAAAGCGGTGAAGTGAATACCGAATTGATCGCGACTTTTGAACGCGAAGAGATGATTAAATATCGCTCGCAAATCCCCTGTTTTCATGATCGGCGACCTGAAGTCTACGGCACGCTGCCATAGGCTAGAATCATTGGCCTAGAGGCTTAGCACNNCCATGTTTTCATGATCGGCGACCTGAAGTCTACGGCACGCTGCCGTAGTCGAGAGTTATTGACCTAGAGGCTTAGCACTGTGACGAAATGCGGCGGGGATTTCATCGAAACGATCAGCGAAGTTTAACGCGCCCTGCTCATCTAAATAGAGATAACGTGTCTCAGCCGCTGCGGGTGTCGCTTGCGTCACCTCTTGCGCACGAATAGCTAACACCTCTTCCACAGTGGTAGCTGTTTCAATTTCTGGAGCTGATCGTTGATTTTCTAACTTAATAAGGCGCTGACGGAAATCCTGATAAAACTGCTGAAAATCATTCAGCAACGGCAAATCTTTGCCAGGATAGCGCAATAAAAACTGGTCACATACCAATAATAAGAGTAAAAAACTAACAAACCAAATAAAGCTAAAGGTCATTTTTTTCATAATGTAATCCCGTAACACAACAGAGCAACGGGGTTCGATCACCCGTTAACTATTGTTATTGAGTAACTATTCAGCACTCATCCATAAGGGCTTGTGTCGCCCATGGAAAGGGTGTCTGTCGCCCGGATGGCGACAGTCAAGCCCCATGGATGGGTTCATGCGTCCCTTGGAATGGGTGACTCAAGCTCTTTTGCTGAATAGTTACGTTATTGATAGACTGATAGTCACACGCTAAAACTGTGTGGTAATTTTTCACAGCTAACATTAAAACGCAACCCATTCATCTGAACCAGATTTGATTTACTGGAGGAACGCACATGTCAGAAACAATTTACGATGTTGTCATTATTGGTGGTGGTCCAGCTGGGCTCACTGCGGGCCTCTATTGTTCCCGCGCCCGCCTCAATACGCTACTCATTGAAAAAATGATTCTTGGTGGTCAAGTGATGATCACCACCGATGTTGAAAACTACCCTGGTTTTCCTGGCGGCATCACTGGCCCTGAACTGATGGAACGCTTTCAAACTCATTGTCAAGAGTTCGGCCTTCAGGTTACCACAGGGGATGTGCAATCCATTGAAGATCAAGGGAAAATTAAACACCTCATCGTTGATGAAAAAGAGATCCTCACTCGCTCTGTGATCATCGCAACGGGGGCAGAACCGCGCAAACTTGGCGTTCCGGGAGAGAAAGAACTCGTTGGCCGTGGTGTTTCATACTGCGCAACCTGTGACGGTGCATTTTTTCGCAATGCTACTGTAACCATCAATGGCGGCGGCGATACCGCTGTAGAAGAAGCGATGTTCCTTAGTCGCTTTGCTAGCAAAGTGTATCTTGTTCATCGCCGCGACCAACTGCGTGCGATTAGCCTTCTACAGGAAAGACTTAATGCCAACGACAAGATTGAAGTCGTGTGGAACAGCACCATTGAATCATGTGAAGGGGACAACAGCGGCCTGACTCACATTAATCTCAAAAACACTCAGAGCGGTGAAGAATCAAAGCTCGAAACCCAGGGTTTATTTGTCGCCATCGGTGTCACCCCAAAAACCAGCTTCCTGCAAGGGGTTGTCGATCTTGACGACAGTGGCTACATTATCACTGATTATCAATGTCAAACATCCGTACCGGGTATCTTTGCTGCGGGCGACGTGCGCCAAAGCGTGTTAAAGCAAATTGCTACAGCCGTCGGTGATGGAGCGACATCGGCATCGGTGGTGGAAAAATATCTCGCCGAAAACGAATAACGCGCAGCACTTACACACATATTCCCCAAAAAGCCGAAACGGTCACTCTTGCCGCTTCGGCTTTTTTGTGTCTATAATACTATTTAATGTTATTTATTTAAAAATATACCGACAGGATCAAAATGCTGGCTAATATCCTATCTGGCGCATTGATTGGCATTGATGCGTACCCCGTAGAAGTTGAAGTCGATGTTACGCAGGGATTACCACAATTTGCAACAGTTGGCCTCCCTGAAGGGGCGGTAAAAGAGAGTAAAGACCGCGTTAAGTCAGCGATAAAAAACAGTGGCTACGATTTCCCCGTACGACGTATCACCGTCAACCTTGCCCCAGCGGATATTCGTAAAGATGCTGCATCGCTAGACCTACCTATGGCAATGGGAATCCTAACCGCGACCGGAGTGACCAACGAAAAAGCGAGCCGCTATCTCTATATGGGTGAACTGTCTCTCGATGGACGAATTAAAGCCGTTCGCGGCTGCCTCGCCGTGGCCGTGGCCGCTAAGGAGTGGGATCTCGATGGCTTAATCTTACCCGTCGATAACGCCGCCGAAGGTGCGGTTGTCCAAGGACTACCGATCTTCGCCGTGCACGATCTCGCTCAAGTTGTCTCCTTCATAAATGGTGAAACGACGCTGCAGCCAACACAAATCGACACCACCGCCCCCTTACCAATACAGGGAAACGGTGAAGATTTCTCTGAAGTTCGCGGCCAACAGCATGTAAAGCGTGCCCTTGAAATTGCTGCGGCAGGATCTCACAATATGCTGATGGTTGGACCACCTGGCAGCGGCAAGACCATGCTTGCCCGCCGATTGCCATCCATTTTACCCAATTTACGTTTCGATGAAGCCCTTGAAACAACCAAGATTCACTCCATCTCGGGCCTGTTGGCCAAAAGCGATGCACTCATCCATACTCGGCCATTTCGTTCCCCCCATCACACCATCTCCGATGCAGGACTCATTGGCGGCGGCACCATTCCGCGCCCCGGTGAAGTTTCTTTAGCGCACAATGGCGTGTTATTTTTAGACGAACTCCCTGAATTTAAAAAAAATGTCCTCGAAATGCTGCGTCAACCGTTAGAAGATGGCCAAGTTGGCATTAGTCGCGCTGCCATGAGCCTAACGTTTCCAGCATCGTTTATGATGGTTGCAGCAATGAATCCGTGTCCGTGCGGCTATTTAGGTGATAGTCAGCATGAATGCACCTGCACACCACCTATGCTACAACGCTACCGCAACCGCTTGTCGGGGCCACTGCTCGACCGGATTGATCTCCATGTCGAAGTGCCGCGCATCTGCCATGAAGAGCTGGCTAACCCCAACGAGAGTGAATCCAGCGAGTCGATCCGTCAACGGGTCGAACAGGCGCGTAGCCATCAAGAACAACGCTTCCAACGTTGCGGTGTTCATGCCAACGCGCAAATGCAGGCGCGCCATATTCGTAAATACTGCGCCGTTGACAGCACCGGGGAAAAACTTCTCGCCATCGTCACCGATAAACTCGGCCTGTCGGCACGAACCTACAGCCGCATCCTTAAAGTAGCACGCACCATTGCCGACCTTGCTGGCAGCGAAACCATCTGTGAGCATCACCTAGCCGAAGCGGTTCAATACCGTAGCTTGGATCGCCGCGCACCGTAAACGGGCAAAGCAACCACACCCAAGGAGTAAGCAGCAATTCACTTGAGTTTAAGCCAGAATCCGTTTATCGTTTTAATTCCTAAAAACGAGTGTGAAGGGCGGTGTCAGTGTACGATTTCAACCAGTGTAAACAGTGTGGCAAACGAAGTGGCAGCCCAAAATACAAGCTAAAAAACATGGTGCTCTACGCCTGTTCAGACTGTGACTTCCACTATACCAATGTTCTCGATGTACTTGACGATGGTGAAACACCCTCCCGCACATTATCAACAACAGAGCACCACTATATCGAAAGCCAATTGCCACAAAACAGCCGCCAGCTCAGCCTCAACCTTGACTTTGTTCAGCAACACATAGAGGTAGCAGGATCAACCTGCCTTGATATCGGTTGCGGTGCTGGCGTTTTCCCTTCACTACTCCACCACGCGGGAGCAATGGTAAGCGCTATTGAACCGCAACCGCTGTTTCGCCAATTTTGCCACCAGCGCTTTGACATCACTCCGCACCATGAACTCATTGACAGCCCGTACTGGCAACAGGGCTTTGCTGAGCATTTTGATATCGTAACGCTGTGGGACACCCTCGAACATGTAAACTTCCCCGCCGAAACCATTACCGCTCTTAGCCGCGTGATCAAACCGCAGGGTTATCTCTTTTTAGATACACCCTCGCGCGACTCTTTTTCCTACCGTCTCAGTGAATGGTCGTACCGATTCAGTCGTGGCCGTAATCCGTTGATGCTCAACAGCCTCTATTCCGCCAAACGTTTTGGCCATAAACAGATTTTCACCCAACAGCAGCTTTGGCAGCTTGTTGAGAAACACGGATTGACCATTATTGGCCGATCAGCTCTACATCGTGCTAAAAATAAGCATGTGATTGTTTGTCAAAAAAAGTAACAACAAACAACAATCCTAACTGCGACAAACGCCCCTATTTCATGCTAGAATTCTACCGTCACACGATCATGCGAGGGATTGACTCACCTTTACGTTAGGATCCATATGAGTTCACCACAAGATAACTTACTCCACTTACATACCATTCTCGACAGTGTCGCTGACGGCGTTTTTACCGTCGATGATGAGATGAAAATCACCTCATTTAATCGCGCTGCTGAAGAGATTACCGGCTTTAGTCGGGCGGAAGCGATGGGCCAACCGTGCTGCGAAGTGTTTCGCACCAATGTATGTTTTGATCAATGCCCACTGCGAGAAGCCATTGATAAAGGCCGTAATATTACCAACCGCGAAGTCGATCTTCTCGATCATGAGAATCGCGAAATTCCAATTTCAGTCAACGCTTCCGTCTTGCGTGATGAAGCGGGTAAAGCCATTGGCGGCGTCGAAACCTTCCGTGACCTCTCACAATTGCGCGCTTTAGCCAGCGAAGTGCAACACAGCTTTAGCTTTCAAAACATGATCAGCCGTAATCCACAGATGCAACAACTGTTCGATATCTTGCCCGATGTCGCCAACAGTGATGTCACCGCGCTAATTCACGGCGAAAGCGGCACGGGCAAGGAACTTTTTGCCCAAGCCCTCCACAACCTTAGCCCGCGTAAAGATGGGCCACTGGTTGTCATCAATTGCGGCGCACTCCCCGAACAGCTCCTCGAAGCCGAAATTTTCGGCGTTAAACGTGGCGCTTACACTGGTGCCGTTGCTGACCGCGCTGGACGATTGTCTCTGGCTCAGGGTGGAACCCTTTTTCTCGATGAGATTGGCGATCTACCTCTCGCATTACAGGTTAAACTGTTACGCGTATTAGAGAACAACGAATATCAAGCCCTCGGTAGCGATGAAACCCGTCACGCCGACGTTCGCTTTATTGCTGCCAGTCATCACGATTTAAATATTCTCGTCAGTCAAAAAAAATTCCGTCAAGATCTCTTCTACCGTCTCAACATCATCACCCTTAAAATTCCCGCCCTGCGTGATCGGCGAGAGGATATCCCCTTGCTGCTCGACATGGGCTTAAAAAAAATTTGCAGCAAACATGGCAAAAAAATTCAAGGATTCAGCTCTAAAGCGATGACATACCTACTCCAACACCCCTTTGATGGCAATGTTCGTGAACTGCTCAATATGGTCGAGCGAGCGGTAATCCTGTGCCGAGAAAACAAAATCAAACTGGAGCAACTGCCCTTTACCGTAAGTCAACAGCTTGAATCGGCCCAGCGCAAAACCCTCACCCGCCAAGAACTACAGCACCTCATTGAGCGCTACCGTGGCAATCGTCAACAGATTGCAAAACACCTCGGCATCGACCGCACAACACTCTGGCGCTGGATTAAAAAATATCAGATATCGCAATAAGGTTGCACGCGTTGCGCGACGATGCAGTGCAACACAAATAAACTTCTTAACTGTTTCAGCAAGTTACAAACAATTACAACGCACACCACCATCCAAACGTTGCACATGCAACATGCCGAAGAATTTACAAACCACCAACAATTAAGCTAACTAGCTAATTTATTTACCAATCTTCCCTAACAAATCTTTTGGCATCTATCTTGTAATATAACCAGCACTATGTGTAGCGTTGAATTTCACACCAGGAACCAAACGGTTTCCACTGATGCCAAAACGGCCAATACTATCATCATCGCAATTCCAAGTTATGGTGATCGTATTTTCCCGCGTTTTGATCAGGCTCACGAATTTAATTTTGCCGAAATTAATTTAAAAAAAAGCAGCATCGAAACAATGACAACGCATCTTTGCCCAGCACAGGAAAACGACATGTGTTGCTGGTTGCATAAAATGGGCGTTAAAGGTGTGATCTGTTCGGGAATTCACCATCACCATCAAGTAAAGTTTCAGCAAATTGGAATTTGGCTCGTATGGGGAATGAGCGGAAATATTAAATCAACACTTCAGCAATGGCTAAAAGATCAACCTGCAATGGTCAATAAGAACCAGCACATTGGGTTCGACCAAACTAAAATGCTTGCATGCAATGAAACACCTTCTATGTGAATCTGCCGAGGGCTTTGAGAGGGGAGCTATCTTGGCATTGTAATGAATTATATTTATTATATTTTTATGTAATACGCGGGCAGGGCCTTTTATATTTCTTATGTGATCTCATGTTATGGCCCTGCCCCACCTTTTATCCTCACTGTTCCACCAGCCAAATCTCTGCTCAGCACCGCCACCCCCCTACTATCTATTAAAATAATTCGCTCAAAAAATTCTATTGCCTATTAGTAGGACATCTACTACCGTATTATCATTCTAAAACGCAGCGCACACGTGCCTCAATCAACCATTACAACATAGAGGAACTCTAAACAATGTTACTTGACCTGCTCAGCAAACGACGCAGTATCCGCCAATTTACGGCTGCACCACTTGGCTCGGAACACATTGATCACCTTAAAGAGATCGCTATCCGCGTCCCCACATCACGCGGCCTCAACCCATGGCAATTTAACTTCGTCACCCAAAGTGACCTGATCTCTAAACTGGCACAAGCCAAACCTCATGCTGCCGCCTTTCTTAATCAATGCCCCCTAGCAGTGGTGATCAGTGCCGACACGTGCCGTTCCGATGTCTGGATTGAGGACAGCTCCATTGCAGCAATTTGCTTACAACTCGCTGCAACAGAGCTCGACTTAGCAAGTTGTTGGGTTCAAATTCGACTGCGCCCACACGATGAAACAACCACGGCATCGGACTATGTGTCTTCACTACTAAACCTTGACGAGCACCATCAGGTTGTTGCCATCATTGGTATCGGCCACCCTGCAGAAGAGAAACAACCTCATCTAAAACAAGATCTACCTTGGAATCATATTGTAGATTTTACATAAAAAAAGGGAGGTGACTGCAATCACCTCCCCCTCCTTTCCATATCCCTACAACAAATCAGTCGTTATCGGTTGGCAACCAATTTAAAACGAGATGATCCAATGTCCTCTTAGGAACAAAATGAACCCCCTCATCATCGCGCCAATATTTAATATCACCATCTTCAGCCTTATCCACTAACCGTACCTGTTCGGCGGGACGGCCCAATGCGATAACCATCAAGATCTCAAATCTGGTTGGGATCTTAAACTGTTCACGAAACTGCTGCTTTTGGATCGCGGCAATCATGCAGCCGCCTAGACCTTGTTCGACAGCACCGAGTAAAATAGTTTGCGCACAAATACCAAGATCGGCACCAAAGTTCTCACTGAGAGTTTTATCGCCAAGAACAACAATATAAGCTGCGGGCTTCTCGCCTTCTTGCGGCCCAGACCAATTTTTCAAATAACCCGCCCAACCTAAATAACCAAAAATTCGCTCATTGCGATGAGGATCAAATGACAATAAATATCGCAATGACTGCACGTTTGCTGCGGCACTACATGAACGAGTCAAATCAACCAAAGCACGCAACTGCCCCTCTTTGATTGGCTCATTTTGATGAAAACGACGATAGCTACGATTCTTTTGTAATAAATCTTTCAGCATCACCCCTCCTACATGGTAGAATTAAAAACACACAGTAAATTTGAAAACAAACTAGACATTAACCAATATAAACTTTTTTAATAAAAATTACTTCTAAAAATTTACCATATGGTCGATCTACACATCATACTAGCACTGATGGCGATTTTTATCGGTGCCCTCCTGGGGGGGCGACTCGCCGCATTGCTGCACGTACCGCGTGTTACTGGCTACCTCCTCACGGGATTGCTGCTCGGCCCCTCTGCGGCCAAGATATTCGGTTATCCTGCACCGATCTCCACTCTTGCCCTCGACGACCTTCAGCCGTTAACCAATCTTGCCCTCGCCCTCATTATGATGAACGTTGGCGGTCAATTTCGCATGGAGAGTTTACGCCGCTTGCGCTGGCGAATCTTTGTTCTCTCTGGCTTCGAATCATCGCTCACATTTATCCTTGTTGCTCTAGGCTGCGCTGCCACCAATCAGTGGTGGCTCCACACCTCGATTACACCATTCTCCTTAGCTCAAACCTCACTATTGATGGGGCTGTTTTTTGGTGTCATTGCCATCGCCACAGCACCCGCTGCAACGATGATGGTAATTCGTGAATATGAAGCAGAGGGACCAACAACATCGACACTACTCTCGCTCGTTGGCCTCAACAATCTGCTCTCTGTCATTGCGTTTTTATGTGCAATGCATTGGGTTTTTTCTCCCGAGGAGGGCAACTTAGTACTCCTTTGGCATCTAACAGGCCCGCTCCTCATTGGTGGCGGCATTGGCTTAATCATCGCGACTTGGAGCCAACGACTCGAACTCGCTAGTGAATTTAAATGCATCATCCTCGGCGCTCTTTTCTCTATCTCCATATTGAGTGAAATTACTGAGATCAACGCCTTACTATGCCATCTTATTTTCGGCATTGTTTTAGCGAGCAGTTCACCGCGATGGCACCAACTCTATGCAGCAATCAAGCAGATCGACTACCCACTCTATGTCGCCTTTTTTGTCCTTGCTGGAGCAAGCCTGCATATTGAAACACTGCTTCACATCGGATCACTAGGAGTGGCATATGTTATTTTACGCATAGCGGGAAAATGGTGGGGAGCGCGCTGGGGAGCAAAACTGGCATCCTTTAACCAACGTGAGCAACAGACCATCGGCATGACTCTCATGGCCCAAGCAGGTGTTGCCATCGGACTGGCCTCGACACTCGCCGAGCAATGGGATCAAGGTGGACACCTCGTTGAAGCGGTCATCCTTGGTTCAGTTGTGGTCTTTGAACTGGTTGGCCCATTATCAGTCCGTCACGGATTAGTCCTTTCAGGTGAAGTACCGATTCTATCGTTACTGCGTAAACGTGCTCCTCAGGGTGCTATTGAAGGGCTACACAATGTCGTCGATCATTTTCGCTCATCGTTAGGGCTACCCGCAGGTCACAATGTCAAAGATCCCGGCGATATTCTGGTCCGCCATATCATGCGCCAAAACGTTGAAACCATCGTTAACGACACCCCGTTTAATAAGCTTCTACGCTTTATCTCCCATAGCCGCTATGATCGGTTCCCGGTTGTTGATGGTGCTGGCCGCTTTGTTGGCATTATTGACTATACCGAAATCCGCAACCTACTATTTGAGCCTGAATTGGCGAAACTGATCGTTGCAAGTGACTTGCTGGTACCGAACCATTGTGCTCTTGGCCCAGATCAATCCTTACGTGAAGTATTAGTCATGATGCGCCGCCATCGCCATATCAGCTATTTCCCTGTATTAGACCCCGAGCAACCCGACCAACTCCTCGGCGTACTGCGTCAAAATGATGTGCTGGCAGCGTTCCGCTCATTTAATACCGATATTGACTAAGCCCTCTTTTTTTCTATTTAAGGATCCATCATGCTCGAAACGATTCATGCCTATTGGCCCTATCTTCTGCCGCCACTTTTA
This sequence comes from Desulfuromonadales bacterium C00003068, assembly GCA_001751155.1. GTDB lineage: Bacteria > Desulfobacterota > Desulfuromonadia > Desulfuromonadales > Desulfuromonadaceae > Desulfuromonas. Next base: position 19,152 of record MAXR01000039.1, read on the forward strand.
GGCGCACTCATTGGTTACGTCACCAATTACATTGCAATCCGCATGCTGTTTCGACCACTCCATCCGTGGCATATTTTTGGATTACGTGTTCCATTAACGCCTGGGATTATTCCATCGCAACGCCACGAACTAGCGCGCAAAATGGGTGACATGGTTGGCTCGCACCTTTTAACAAGCACTGACGTCGCTAACGCCTTGGAAAAACCGGTATTTCGGCAAAAGCTTCAACTAGCCGTTGCGCTGAAGCTCGATACCTTTATCGGCAAGTCTCTTGGACCTGCCATCACGTTGCTGCCAAAACGGTTTCATCCCCGCTTCCACGAATTACTTGATGGGTTACGCTGGAAATTTATTAAATCACTGCGAAAGACCCTTGCCAGTGCAGCCTTTGAGGAACGACTTAATCAGTTTTGCCTACAGCAATTAAACCAATTTCTACAGCACGATCTCGCTTACTTTATCACACCGGAACGATATCAACATAGTCGCGACCATATTGAACGACGGTTACAGCAATGGCTCTCATCAAACACCGTTGCCGAAACGGTGGGCCAATTCATTGACAACCAAACTGAAAGTATTATTCGTTCTGAAAAATCGCTTAAACAACTTCTGCCGCAAGATCTACAAAATGTCCTCCTCGATCAATTAGAGAAGGAGATTCCTCAAGTCCTTAAACACTTTTCGACAACCCTTGATGACCCAGAAATGCGCGCCAAGCTTGAAAAGAAAGTTCGCCAAGGGATCGATGGTTTTGTCGATTCGATTGAGGGCCTGTCAGCGATTATTACGGCGCTATTTGACATGGAAAAAGTATACGCCCGCCTACCTGACTTTATGGATAACGCCAGCAATGAACTGCGCCAATGGTTGAAGTCAGAAAAAGTTCAACAGGATGTCGGCAAAGCACTACGTGAACGGCTAGATTGCTGGCTAGAGCGGCCATTATCGAGCTATCTCGAACAGATGCCGTACGAAAAAGTAGCGGGCATGAAGCAGTTTATCCGCCAACACGCTGTCTCCCTTGTCCAAAGCCAACATTCTCAACAGCAGATCATGATCTGGGTTGAACGCAGCGTTGATGGTATAAAAGATCGCCCATTTTCAGAGATTATTGCCCAAGTCGGTAGTGAAGATAGTACCCCAGCACTGGCTAAACAGATCACGGCAACAGTGATCCAACTATTACAAACAGAGTCACTACAGCAAACGTTTAATCAAGAATTAGAAAAAAAAATCACCTACTGGATTAGCGAACGTCCCCTCGGCGAACTAGCAACGCGCCTTCCAAGCGATGCCCGCGAAGAGTTACAGCAGGGCTTATTCGAACAACTAGTAACCATTCTAAAAAAAGAGATCCCGCCATTGGTCGACACCCTTGATATTCGTCGCATTGTTGAAGACAAAGTCAATTCTCTTGATATCCTTAAGGTTGAAGACTTACTGATGGGGATCATGAAAGAGCAATTTAAATACATCAACCTGTTTGGCGCTCTCCTTGGTATGCTTATCGGACTGCTCAATTTATTTCTTTTACAATGGTAACCACGCCTGTTGATCTATTTGGACGCTGACTAATTATCAACCACAGCTGCCTATTTTTCATGCACATTGTGACTTGCAGCGGGAGTAAAATAGTTCACAATGGGTTTAGCTCCTACTAAATCAGTAACTTAGAATTATGGCACAGCACTTGCTATTTTATTTCTGTCTCCTACCTTTTTATTAGACACTCGCCAGGCAACGATGCCACATGTCGCGACTTAGTTCTCAACGCTATCGCGATGACCAACGCGGTTCAGTTTACTTCGAGGAGGAAGTAATGAAGCAATTTTACACTCTATCCATTTTTCTCACAGCCCTACTCGCACCATCGGCCGTACTGGCCAACAACTCAACCGTCGATACAGGAACCACGGCATGGATGATGATGTCCGTTGCCTTAGTGCTGCTGATGATCCCCGGCTTGGCCATGTTTTATGGTGGTTTGGTGCGTACCAAAAACGTTTTATCCACTATGATGCACAGCTATATTGCCTTAGCGATTATCGGAGTATTGTGGGTTGCTGTCGGCTATTCCCTAACGTTTGGCAACAGTATTCTCGGTGGCGTTATCGGCTGGAACTCTGATTACTTTTTCCTTCAAGGGATCGACAACACCATCGTTGACGGCATTCCCGAATATATTATGGCGATGTTTCAAGGGAAATTTGCCATCATCACCCCAGCACTCATTAGTGGTGCAATTGCCGAGCGTGTTTACTTGCGCGGCTATTCGCTGTTTATCGCGCTATGGTTTCTCTTTGTCTACTGCCCGCTTTGTCACTGGATCTGGTCACCCGAAGGCTGGTTGTTCAATTACGGTGCCGCTGGCGTTATCGATCTGGCAGGTGGGTTGGTTATCCATGTTTCGGCTGGTGCCAGTGCCTTGGTGGCCGCCATCTATATTGGCCCCCGTAAAGGATTTCCGAACCGCCCCATGCATCCCAACAATCTAGTTATGACCATGATGGGTGCTGGCCTGCTCTGGGTTGGCTGGTTCGGTTTCAATGCTGGTTCGACTCTCCAAAGCGGCCTCGACACAGCTCGCGCATTGACCATGACTCAAATTTCAGCAGCAAGTGGTGCATTGACATGGCTCATTATTGAAGCCATTGCCTTCCGTAAAGCAACAGCTCTAGGCTTTGCTTCAGGAATTCTCGCTGGTCTGGTTGTTATCACCCCGGCTGCAGCGGTGGTATTACCGAAAGGCGCGCTATTCCTCGGCGCAGCATCGTCACTCGTTTGCTTTTACGCACTAAAGATGAAAATGAAATTTGGTTACGATGACAGCCTGGATTGTTTTGGCATCCACGGCGTCGGCAGTGGACTAGGCGTACTGCTACTATGCTTCTTTGTCCGCCAAAGCTGGATGGATAGTGCCGCGCAAGCAGCGGGTGGCAGCTGGGGAGCTTTTGATCAATTAGGGGTACAACTTGTCGGCATGGGCGTTACCATCGCCTTAGCTGTTCCAGTAACCTACCTGTTGTGCGTTTTTGTTGAGAAGACCGTTGGCTTTCGTATTGATGCCCAAAGTGAGCTCGAAGGCTTGGATCAAGCTCTACACGGCGAAAAAGGCTATGGCTTAACAGATTCAACTCTCAATCAATAATCAGATCTCAATTCGTACCTAAAATATAAAAAAGGGGGGACAGAAAATTCTGTCCCCCCTTTTTTCGTTATACTGTAAGTGCTGAATCAATCGATTCCAGCTTCAAAATTAAAGTTCGATGTGTTGGGAAGATCACGGCGACTGCGTGCGGCATCCAAAACACGCCGCCCTTCAGTACTTAACGCCCCAAGGTGTGAAATATCAATGAGGTAGCCAGCACAACCTAGCTCTTGAAAGCGATTCATTTCACCACACAACGAGAAATCAGTTTGCGAGTGGAGCACACTTAAGCCTCCACGATTGATCACTCGATATTCATCCCCTCGATCTGACACCAATGGCAGATCACTTTTAACCCCAGGGATACGAATCCGCGACGTGATCAGTGGAATCGAGCCATAAACCATCGCCTGAAGAGGGTACGTTCCTGCCCGACTGAACAGTTCTGAAATATTACTTTGCTCATCCTCAATGTACAGCTCACTAGAATCAGCACCAAGTTCCTGCCAACTCAACATCGCTTGGGTATTCATGCAAAAAAGGCGATAACTGGTCTCAAGATGCAAACCGTTCATCTTATTAAATAATCTAAAATGACTCAGATTGTTCAAGCGAAAATGGGTAAAACCTGCCTCAACGAGGTGATGTACTGCCTGCTGAATGGTCCGCCATTCTTGATCAAAAATCACAAAAGGGATATCCCATACAACGCCGCAACATTGGCGACTTGAGGCCTTCCAACGCCGATGCAACACGGCTGGCGTCAAAGGGACAAGAACACGGTCAACATCTGGGTTCTCCAACGCACGCATCTCACGCACATCACGCACGGCAACGGTTACTTCCTGCTGACGTCGCTGATATGGTCCTTTGGTTAACAAGGCTGCTTTGGCACGCTGTTTTTGACCATCGCGATTTTGACGTTTTAATTTATTAATATCCTCACGCAGATGTCGATAAAAGTCGCGGCGAATCTCTTTTAATCGCTTCGGCGGTATGACGACGCAAGGCAATCCATCGGCAATCAATTCAACCAGCTCAAACGGATCATCAGAGGTACGGCTAAACACCTGCTTAAGTGCCTCAGCAGATAACGGGCTATCCGATGCAGGATAAACGTCGACATCATACGAAGCATTCAACGTAACCGTACCCACTTTGGCAGCCAAAATAAGTTGTTGCTCGACAAGCTCAACCGATAATTCAAGCGGCTGCTTTTTTGCTTTAACCTGGCCCAACTTACGACGACATGCCGCATCACTCATAGAAAAGGCTTGTTGCGATGAAACCTTAAAGACCGCATCACCCGTTTTAAATTTTTCGCCGAATGGATTGGTGACACAAGCTGGGCCAACACCAAGCTTTTTAACCGCGCGCGATCCAGCCCATAACTGCTTTAACGTGAACGCCGTACCAACCTTATCGCTCGCCGGTTGAATTCGGATTCGATCACCGACATGAAGCGAGTCACGGCTTTTAAAATAAAGCTTATTTCCCTGACTACGCGTTACTTCACCGAGGTAACGACCCGTTGAACCCCGCAAGGCGGGGGTCGCCAGATCGGCGGGCTGCGTGCCAGCTAAAAACCCCTTGGTGGGTGTACGACCAAACGACTGTTTTAGCAGCACTCGTGCTTGTTTCAAAACATCTGGCCGTTGTGCTGGTGTCGCATCCATCATTTTGCGATAAGCTGTGACAACATTGGCGACATATTCCGCACTCTTCATCCGCCCTTCGATTTTGAAACTACTGACCCCAGCTTCTTGCAATGCTGGCAACAGTTCGATGGCAGAGAGGTCATTGGGTGAGAAGTAGTAGCCATGCTTACCACGATAGTTATAACGACGGCGACAAGGTTGCGTACAGCGGCCGCGATTGCCACTTTTACCACCTAGGTAGGAGGAGAAATAACATTGCCCTGAAAAGCAAAAGCACAACGCACCATGGATAAAATGTTCCAACTCCATCTGCGTTTGACTGCGAATATGTTGAATTTCAGGCAGGGTGAGTTCTCGCGCCAGCACCGCGCGTTCAAAGCCCATCTGTTCAAGCTGCTTCACTCCAGCACTATTGTGCACCGTCATTTGTGTTGACGAATGGAGAGGTAAATTGGGGAAATGTTCGCGTGCGGTTCGCCACACGCCTAAATCTTGAATAATCAGCGCATCGACTTCAGCCTCTTCTACTGCGGCGAGGTTGTCGATCAGCAGCGGTAACTCCTCCTCTTTCACCAGTGTATTCATGGTGACGAACAGTTTACGCTGGCGCTCATGGGCATAACGCGTCATGGAACTTAAATCATCAAGAGAGAAGTTTTTAGCTTTCGCCCGCGCCGAGAAGGATTGTAGACCACAATAAACAGCATCGGCGCCCGATTCCATTGCGGCAAAGAACGCCTCTAAACTTCCTGCGGGGGCAAGGAGTTCAGCAGTAAGGCGATTTGATTTATTTTGTTTTTTCTCTTTCACAGTGATCTCTCCAGCACAGCTATAATGTTACCCCACAGCCATGATTCATGTAGTAGTAATTCTTCTATAAGCTTTTAAGTATAGCACCGCTGATACCACATTGCAGTAATCGTTGTGAATGTTCGCCATTTCACCAGCCGTTCACACACAAAAAAAACCCCGCATCGTTATCGATACGGGGTCATTTCATTACGTCAACAACAGTTGACATGAAACTGTTGCGGAATTGTGCTTAGAACTTGTAACGCAAGCGTGATGTGATGACATAAATATCTTCATCAGCAGAACCATCATGATCTGCTTCATAAAAATCAAGGGCATCATCGGTCAACAAATAACCTGCAGCCAGAGCAAATTCAAGGCTATTGTAAAGCTTATAACTCGCATAAGCATCCAGCTCAAAACCAATGGCATCATCAGCATAATCGGTTGTGCCTGAGTTGTCTTGGTACTCAAGATCTTCGGCAGTCATCATGTAAAGAGCTGCAACACCAACTTTTAGCTTATCAGTAATTTTGGTGTCATAACCCAAGCGATTCATGATCAGACCCTTGTCTTGAATATAAGGGTCAGCTGAGAAATATTGATCAGAGTTCAAGCCTGCGAATAAAACAATAGAAGCGTAGGATGAGTTGATGTCAACGTCGGTAGCAATAAAGGCATCGAGGTCATCATCGTTACGGTCATCATCACCTGATGCATACCAGAAGGTATAGGTGATTTTACCTTTACCAATTTTTGTTCCAAGGTCAACATGAACAAGGTAACCACCAAAGTCCATATCTTCCATAAACTGTCCAGTTTGGTACATTATGTCCCAATTTGCAAAAAAGTTGTCCCCTTTTGTACCACCATCAATGCCGAAGGTGTAAAGGTCAAGATCGAACCCTGTCAGCTTTTTAACCTTCCAAGTTTGGTCATCCATGGTGTCCTGCCATGCTACACCATCCTCGTCGACGCCACTATCAAACTCATTAGCCGCATCACTGGTTTGCCATAGTGCAAAGAAACCAACTTTGGTTCCTTCAGTTGGATTTAAATTGTAACGTAAAAATAGCGCATCGAGGTCCTGAAACGAATTATCGTCAGACACAACTTCGTAACCACGATACCAAGCAATCTCAAAATCGCCAACTCGGTAGTCAATACCAGCGGCAGTCTCACTCCACAAAAACTTGTTGATTCTAACAGGTTGTAGACCGACTCTCAGACGTCCATCTGCTAGAGCAAAATCGGTGTAAGCCCAGCGTACTTCGAGAATTTTTCCATCACCTGAAAAATCACCACCGTCCTCATCACCAAAATGAAGGCCCCCAATCTCGACAGCAAACACCCCTTTTATGGCCCCATCATCGCTTGCTGCTTCAGTCCACAAACGGTATTTAAGTGCTGCAAAACTATCATTAACATCATCGTCACTGATTACAGACTGCTTTGGATTCAACTTTGCTGCAAACTCTTTGCTCGCAGTAAATACGGACTGATTCGAGTTGATACGAAACTCAGATTTGAGATCGCCGTGAAAACTATACTCTACCGCCAACGCGGGTGTTACGATGACCAGCAACAATGCTAGTAATCCAAAAACTCTTTTCATCCCTTGTTTCCTCCTAATTGTTCCAATTGATTGACTTAGCCGTCTCCCATGAGACAACTATAGGCTGTAATGCAAACACCGCACCAGCTCAACCACTAGGACAATATGGCATAAAACTAGTGCTGCATTTGACACATTTCCGTGAGTACGCCACCGCTACTTTTAGGGTGTAAAAACGCAATTTGGGTATGATGAGCACCACAGCGTGGTACATCATCGATGAGGCGAATTCCTTCACCTTTTAAGCGTTCGATCTCAGCGCACACATCCTCAACTTCGTAAGCGATGTGATGGACGCCGGGGCCATTTTTGGCAATAAACTTAGCAACAGGTGAATCTTCGCTGGTGGGCTCAAGTAGTTCGATGCGGCTTTCGCCAACAGCAAAAAAAGCAACCTTGACCTTCTGCTCCTCGACAACCTCGATGCCCTCATCGTGCATGCCATAAACATCGCGATAAAGGGAAGCTGATTCTTCGATACTGTGTACCGCGATACCAATATGGTTGATCTTCTTTACCATCGGATAAACTCCTGATCTGCTTGCGTTAGAAGGTATTTTTTGCACTTTAACGAATTTTCTTCTTTATATCAATGAAACAAAGAAACCCCGCACAATGGCGAGGTCTCTTTATCATATTACTATTGAGAGGCATCTCTACATGACGGCAGACAAGAACTCAATCGTTGTTGCTTGACGTTGTTTCTTAATTTGCTTCGGATCAACCTCAACAAACTTCTCATCAGGAGTCACCTTAAATAAAGCTTGTCCTTTTGAAACGATGGTACCGTCACCACCTTCGATAAGAATTTCATCGATGGTTCCAGAGAATGGTGCTGGAACCTTATTAAACATCTTCATTACCTCAAGAATAAATAATGGTTGCCCTTTTTCGAAGTGCATCCCCTTGGTAACAAACGCAGGCAGACCCGGTGCTTCTTGGCCATAATACATACCGCCACCTGG
>MAXR01000039.1:27361-32563 GCA_001751155.1 Desulfuromonadales bacterium C00003068
GCTTGCAACTTCGGATCATGCAGATACTCAGGAATGGTTACCTCAAGATCGTCTTCTACTTTAAGATCATAGAAGCCCGTCTTCTCAGCAATCATAAACAACAAGCCAAGCAGCTCATTGCCTAATTCGAAACCAAAGTGTGCCTCTTGAATCTTAGCCCACATATCAGCATCGTAACCGAGCTGCGGCTCATCACCACGAATGATCTCATCCAACTCAACAAACTGCTTTTTTTCCAAACCAAGCTTCAAGCGCAACTCTTTGTAAAACTTGAGTGACCCCTCAAGAAGTTCATAATCGTGCGACCAGATCATCTCAGCAGCGGGAGCATTTTCTTTCCACTCCATGTGCATATAAACATAGGTCTCATAAAGAACGCCGAGCGGATTGCGAATCCAAACCACTTTGCCATTCTCAATTTTGAAGTTTTTCTTGTTCCAGCTCAACCAACCTGAAAGAAGATGTGGGTCGCCAAGCAAGCGCTCCATTGGCCGAGTTAACAAGGTTCCCTTACGATCCAGAGCATCAGAAACCGCCTTAGCTACTTCAGGGTTGTCGCTGAACTTCTGCTTGTAATGTTTCTTCATTTGCATGAAGGCATAGACAACGTCAACTTTGTTGGCTTCCTCTTTCAACTTACCAACCAAGGTCAAATAAGGGACCACAAAACGGGTGGTTGGTTTTGCCATGACATTGTTAGCTTTGAACCAGTTGACCAAGCCGTAATGGAATTCAAGGTTGGTCGCCAAATCAGCACCACGCAATGTGGTACTACGCAGAACACACGCCAAACGCTTGTAACTTTCTTCGCGGTCTAGGCCATTGGTCAGCAATAGCGCAATGTTCGAATCGTATGCACCCGCTACTTTATATTTCATAAAGTGGCCAGTATCAGGGTTAGTCATACAGATCCCTTGATCATCACGAACTTCACCGTCAATTGGATCTGACCAGTAGTGAATCATACCACCTGCTGATGGCGACAATGAATCATCCGTAGCGTTCAAGCGCGCTTCAGCCGCAGCACCAAAACGGGGCTGACGCACAGGGCGTGGCAAGCGCTCTTTATGCTCGGATAACAACGCCATCGCCTCGACCAACGATTCGACGATGAAGAAATCATCGGCATTGTCAGGGTTAGTAAATTTCAAGTTATAAACAAGCTCAGTAACACGATGCTCAACTTGAATTCGTGTATTGACTTCCATAAAGTAGTGTCGCTCACCATCGACAATACACTCGAATGTCGAAGCTGAATCAAGGCCTACGGCCTCACCAAAACGCTCGGATTCTGCTTCCATCCGCTTAAGAACCATGAGATCAGACTCAAGGGCCTTCACTTGAAGAGGAAGGTTGGCCTCTTTGGCTTTGTTAATTTCCAGTGCCAAAGCTTCTTGGGTGACTGAAATCTCAAGGAGTTTTTGCTCGTGCATCTGTAGCGAGCAATCACGACCACCGAGGGCAATCGTCCACGTACCGTTACCGAGAAGTTGAATCTCATTGTGGCGGGTTTGTTCGATATTCAGCTCAACCAGAACGTTCTTGTTATCACCAACACCGTTAGTTTTAACTTCGTTGAAAATTTCAAGCACGAGACCAGGAGCAACCGATGCTGCTTGAGCAATTTGGTCAGCACTAGGCTCTTTAATTCCCAATAGATCTTCACCGAGAATCCGTTGCCCCTTACCACCACCGCCACCAATTGCTTTAAGGCGAATACGTGCACCGGGATAACCTTTGAACATCGCACTACACTCTGCCGTGACTTGAGTACACAGCTCATCAACTGAAAAGAGATCAATCCCTTTACGGTAGGATGAAAACAGAATCTGATCGGCAAGCGCTTCAAGAGTCAGTGACTCGTCAGCAATCACATCAGCGGCACAATCGAGAGCTTCCGATTTAACCAGTGCGACCAATGCTTCGCGCGTCTCATATTTTTTAACTAACGTACGTGCTGTGACATTATCGATACCCGGAGTAACCGAAACATCGACCTGTAGTGCGGTACGCTTGGCTTCGTCTTTTTTGCCCGCTGCGCGCTGAGTTGCCGCACAAGGACCAATAAACTTCAAGCCAGCATCTTCGATGGCAGCAACAAACTCATCATCCTCTGCCATGAAACCATAACCAGCAAAGATCGAATCGTAGCCATTGTCCTTAGCGATGCCAATGATCTGACCAATACGCTCAACCCGCTCCTCTTTCGACGCCCCTGAATAATCGGGTACTCGATGAACGCGGCTATTATCAGTCAGCTTGCGCAGCTCAGGCGATAACGCATTAGGATAAATAATGGAGTCTTTTTCAGACAGCAGGATACCGTAATGGCTGATCCCCATCTCGTCATAGACATCCATCGCTTCTTTACGAATTGGGCCACGACAAACAATCAGTGGCTTCAATTCTTCACATGAAAAGGACCGCACCCACGCCGAATCGGACTGACTTAGTTTTCGGTCGCGGTGAATCAACGGGTTATTACTATAATTATCTTGTGCCATGGGCTTTATCTCCACTTACCATGGGGTTATTTTTATATCGCTCATCAACCATGAATTCATTGCTAATTAATGGAATTCACGTTGAACCGATTGCATTGGACCTGGCTTGTAGTGACGAAGGAAGAAGTTCATATTCGTCCCTAACACTTTACGTAGATCCGTTGGCATAACAATCGATGAGATCGAACCAAGAGCCAGACCCTCTTTAGGGTTCATCAACTCTTTTTCGTAGCGTGTATTTAACGCTGCTTCCTCTAAACGTAACCACTCTGCGGCTTGTGCTTCAGCATCTTTTTGTGCGGCTTCAGCATTTGAACCTGCAGCAACACGATCCTGAACACCTTTTGCGACCATGGCTGCAATAGAACCGCGTGCAGCACGAAGTTCTTTTTTGTAAACAAACTCTTTACCCGCTGGGCCCATAACCGCAAGGCGGGTAGTGGGTAATGCCAGAACCAAATCAGCACCTGTTGCATAGTTGTTATACGATGCATAGGCACCACCGTAAGCATTACGCAGAATCAACAGAATCCGCGGAGTACGCACGTCAACGATGGAGTCAAGCATGGAACGACCCGCTTGAACTATACCGCGTGACTCTTGCTCACGACCGGGGAGGAAACCCGTTGTATCTTCCATGAAGATAATTGGAATATTATAGATATTACAGAAGCGGACAAATCGCGCAATTTTTGTCGCTGAATCGCAATCAATTTGACCAGAAGAAACTGCACTGTTGTTGGCACAGAAACCTACAACATTACCGTCAAGGCGACCAAACGCGGTCACAACTTCGCGAGCGCGATCTGGCTGCATCTCAAAATAATCACCATGATCACAAATTTGTTGAATGATGATTGAAACATCAACAGGAGTATTGAAACCCGTTGGTGAGTTAAAAGCCTTCTTCAACAGAGTGTTGATCTCCCATGTTTTACGATCGAGGGGATCACTGGTCTTCTGGTATGGAGCCATGACACTATTGTTATCAGGGATGTAGCTGTGTAGACGTAGCGCAGTACGTAAGGCTGAGGTCTCATCACCAACGGTTAAGTCAGCAACACCTGTTGCGCCGTGGACGCTGGGGCCACCTAACTCATCGGGAGTCACATCTTCACCGAGAACTGATTTAACAACACCTGGGCCTGTTAGACCAAAAAAGGTGTTCTCAGGTTGGATGACGAAACTACCCTGACGGGGCAGGTAACTACCACCACCGGCATTAAAGCCAAACATGCACATGATACTCGGCACAACACCACTAATATTACGCAGTGCGGTAAATGCTTCAGCATAGCCGTCCAAGCCACCAACACCGGCAGGAACAAACGCACCAGCCGAGTCGTTCATGCCGATAACGGGAATCCCTTTTTCACCAGCCATGTTAAACAGCTTAGCCAGCTTGCTACCATTTGTTGCATCAATTGAACCCGCACGTACAGTAAAGTCATGACCATAAACTGCCACATCACGGCCATCGACATTTAAAATGCCTGTAACCAGCGATGCACCATCAAGGTTTTTACCCCAGTTTTGGAATAAAATATTTGGTTCGCTCTGAGTGAGAACCTTAATCCGCTCCCAAACCGTCATCCGTTGCTTGAAGTGTTGCTTTTCAATTGATCCAACTGGTACCGATTTCACTGGGCGCTCGATCAGATCGTGCCCTTCCTTCATTACCTCTTCATAGCCACCTGTTTGCCCCGCAATTTCACCAGGAATGTTAAATTCAACATTCTCTTTGGGTGCGAGTGGGTTGCTCAATGAAGGTTTACATACGTTGTTTGACATTTCGTCATCCCCTTACTGATTAAAATGTTATTTCAGAAAGTAACACCTGTTCGCCACTAACTGGCCTGTACTTTCTACCGATAAAACTAAACAACTAGATAAATTTTATGCTCGGACCGAGCATGCAATGAAATACTCAATATACCTTAACCACTCGACAGAGAGTTAAGGTTGAACCTATATATTGCAGTCAATATAGGGGTCTAACGTGTCACAATCGCCAAAACTTGAACCTCACCACCGTCATACGAGAGGAGACGATGCCCCATGGAAGAGTCAAAATAGACCGCATCCCCTGCTTCAAGCTTAATACGCTCTTCATCGAGCAAAACTTCGGCGGTACCACTTATAATCAATAAGAACTCTTCACCCTCATGACTGTACAAGGTCTCATCATCACTACGCTCTGACACGCTGACAACAAAAGGTTCCATCTTCTTATTCAAATTATGAACTGACAAGGCTTCATAGGTATAGCCATGCCCCTTGCCCGCTTTAGAGATCACCCGACTTACAACCCGGCGATCATCAACGCGAACCACCTCATAGCGTCGAACTTCCTCTTCCTCTTCAAAAAAATGACTAATCTTTACATCAAAAAAACGCGCCAATTTAGAGAGAGTCGCAATAGGAGGGGAGACATTATTATTTTCAATTTGGGAAATCAATGCTGGAGAAAAACCCGTCTCGGTTGCCACAGATTGCAACGTCAATTTACGCGCCTTTCTAAGTTCTTTTATTTTTGCACCGATATTGTACTCCAAGCCACACTCCCAAAAATAGAAAACAGTTTTATTTCCAAGATCATATAAAACAAAATACGTAAAATTGTCAACTCAATTATTTACCAGCAATAAAAACCTTTACCCATAATAAACTCCAATAATCACGATGGTAAATTTAATTT
>MAXR01000040.1:0-214 GCA_001751155.1 Desulfuromonadales bacterium C00003068
TTTTTGCGACGCCATCATTACTTGTCTAATCACGTTATCAATGCCATTGCGCCCAGCGCCAGCCACGAACAGAATTAATAAGATAGATCTGCTCTGCAGCACGAAGTTGAGCCACCGTGATCACTTGCTCAACAAGCACTCCTTGCTCCAGCAAAGCTTGACGGAAGGTACCTGCCAGCAACCCGCAATGAAGCGGCGGTGTCAACCACTGGCC
>MAXR01000040.1:246-6895 GCA_001751155.1 Desulfuromonadales bacterium C00003068
CCATCATGGTAAATGACAATATTCGCAATGGTGGTCTCGGTGATTTCGTCGCGTTGATTAAACAGCACCACGTCATCGACCTCAGTACCATATTCATTCTGAGCCAATTCAATCGTACGTTGAAAAAACTTTCGCTCATCAGTTTTATGGCTAAAAAACTCATCATCACTCGCTAGCGGCTTTCCGGCTAAAACCAGCTGAACCGCGCGCAGTTGACCACGGTAGGGCTGAGGGACAAATTCAACCATCAGCTGTCCTGTGGAGTCCAACAAACAACGCACTCGCCAGCGTTGTAACGGACGCGCAGCGGCTTCGTTAATGAGTCGTTGCCGCAATGAACAAATCTCTACTGGATAACCAAACCGTTGTGCCGACAACTCTAGGCGGTGTAAATGTTGCTCAAATAGTCGATAGCCTGTCTCAGGCTCCCACAGCAAGGTTTCAAGTAGCCGCGGCTGCCGCCCTAACACTTTGGCCTTGGTCTGCGTTTCGCGATATTCTTGCTCCGCATCAGAATCCCATATAATTCCACCACCGACAGGATACTCCGCACAGTGCTGCTGGCGATCAATCAGTGCCGTACGGATGGCTACGTTAAATTGTGCTCGGCCATCTGGAGTAATAAAGCCAATGGAACCCGTATAGATTTGCCGTGGCGACGATTCTAGCTCGGCAATAATTTCCATTGTCCGCACCTTTGGCGCCCCCGTTATTGAAGAGCACGGAAAAAGAGCGGTAAATAATTCAACAATCGAACAGCGGCTGCGAGCTTGCACCTGTGTTGTCATTTGCCACAGGGTTGGATAGGCTTCAACCTGAAACAACCTATCGACATGAACCGATCCCGCATCGGCGATACGGCTAAGATCATTGCGGAGCATATCGACAATCATTAAATTCTCAGCGCGATTTTTTTCACTCCGCGCCAACTCATCGCGCAAGCGCAAATCATCGATAGAGTCATCGCCTCGTGGTGCCGTCCCCTTCATCGGTCGAGTGGTAATCAAATCCTCTTTGCGGGAAAAAAAAAGTTCTGGCGAAGCTGAACAGATTGCAAACCGACCGAGATCAACAAAAGCCCCATATTTACCTTGTTGAGCATGCTGCAACGACAAAAACAACGCCCATGCATCGACTTCAGCGTTAACCGTGCATTCAAGAGGATAGGTATAATTAACTTGATAGGTATCACCCTGAGAGATGTAATCCTTAATCGCATCAATCGCCTTAAGGTAATCCGCTTTGTGGTGCCGTGGATACCAGCTAAACGGTGCTGAAGTTGATTTAGCTAACGGTAAATCAACAACGACTGCTGTTTTATACAAACCAAACCACATCAACGGCAACTCACCACCGACACGAGTTACCAGTCGTGAATCAAAGGCCGCTGAAGCTTGATAGCCAACATAGCCCGCAGCATATAAACCATCGGTTTCCACCATAGATTCAACCAGGCGCAATTTTTCAACCACCTGCTCTACCGTTGTTGCAATAACAACATGCACCGGCGTTTCAAATTTCAACCATTGGTCAAGTTCAGCATCATGAATGACAAGAAAAGTATCGTTATAAATCATCTACATTCCACCCCAACAGATTAAAATAATCAACAGTGGCAACCTAACGCAACCACTGATTACATGCGAGAAGTTTGTCACGACTGGCGTCATTACCCACTCCGCCCATCTCCACCCTGCCCCGTTATTCTCCCTGAGTTAAAGGAAAAGTCCTTGGTCAGACAACAATCACTGTGTTAGTGTATACACCGCTTATAATTCATCAAGCACCAACCACATATTTCATGTTAATTATCAGCCGCTAACAAGTTAACCTGAAATACTAAAGACAAGGATAGAGTAAACATGTCAATTCTTATAAAACTAATGGGATCTTTTTTTCTCATGGCGCTTTTATGTGCCGTAGTTGGTGGCCTAGGTATTTATGGCATCAACGAAACGAATTCTGCTCTCACAGAGGTCAGCGATGTTCGACTGGCTAGCGTTAAGGATCTTGGCGTTATGACCGAGAAAATTAATGCGATTAAAGCTGAAGAACGCACTCTAACCATTCCAGATCTTACAACCGAGCAGCGCCAACAGGCGATCAATAATATTGAGATATATTACAGAGAACTCGCTGAAGCCCAAAAACACTACAGCACGTTGAAAAAAGGGCCAGACGAACAACGATTATGGCAACAAGTCCAACAAAGCCTCACCGATTGGAACAGCGAAAAAACACGCGTACAACAACTCGTTCAACAAATTAAGTTGAATAATATCGGAACACTAAGTCAATCTCTCAATCAAATGTTTATGGACCATTTTGAATGGGTCAGCGCACTTGGTACCGCCATTGAGCACGAAACGCACTTTAAGGGCCAACTGGATCACAACTTATGTGATTTTGGCAAATGGCTCAATAATTTTGAAACGAATAGTCCTGATTTACGCGACGCCCTCGAAAGAATTAAAAGCCCTCATGAAGAGCTTCACGATGTCGGTGGTGAAATCGAAGACTATATTATTGAGGGTGACATCAGAGAAGCGAGCCAAACATATACCCATATTGTTCTGCCAATCCTCGGCGTCATCAAAGACCTTTTTTCTGAGGCAAGTGACATTGTTAAAATAGAAACAACAATTCTTAATCAAGCAACAACTATAGCGTTAGGAACAGAGAGTGTCGCTATTGACTCGGTTAAGAACTCTCTTGAACAGCTCTACGCGCTCAATAATCAACTAACAGAACACTCGCGCAAAGAAGCAATCACCAATGCCGCTCGCAGTAAAACAGTGTCAATTAGTGCCATTGTCATCGGCGTATTCATGGCACTTGGCTTTGGCTTCATCACCTCGAGCCGCTTGGCTAAACCGCTTAAAGATGCAGTTGTAGTTCTTGATGACCTCAGTCGTGGACACCTTGACAATCGTCTCAACATTGACAGCTCAGATGAAGTTGGCCAGATGGCAACAGCGATGAATAACTTTGCCGACAATCTCAAAAATGAGGTGATCGCGGCGATGGAAAAACTCGCTCAAGGTGATCTAACCTTTAAAATCACCCCACACGATCAACAAGACTTACTCAGAACTACGGTTAAACAGGTCGGAGAAGACCTAACAAATATGATCCAACAAATTCAAAAAGTGTCTGATCAAATTGCCAACGGTGCATCGCAAGTTTCAGATTCAAGTCAATCACTCTCGGATGGCGCAACCCAGCAAGCCAGCTCAATTCAACAAATTTCGGCATCCGTTAGTGAGATGTCCTCGCAAACTCGACAAAATGCTGACAGTGCCAGCACGGCCAGCGATCTTTCTGCCTCCGCCCACAAGGCGGCTGATGATGGCATGCAACAGATGGGTGAGATGACCTTGGCGATGGACGATATCAATGAATCGGGTCAGAACATTGCCAAAATCATTAAAGTGATCGACGAGATCGCCTTCCAAACAAACCTGCTGGCACTTAATGCTGCCGTTGAAGCTGCACGAGCCGGTCAGCATGGTAAAGGATTTGCCGTAGTCGCAGAAGAGGTGCGCAACCTTGCAGCACGCAGTGCTAAGGCCGCATCGGAAACATCTGATCTCATCGAAAATTCGGTCAGCAAAGCACACCACGGTCAGCAAGTTGCGCAGAAAACTTCCTCAGCCCTAACTGAGATTGTTAATCGCATTCAAAAAGTAACCAGCCTTGTTGGCGAGATCGCCACGGCATCGCAAGAACAAGCGACAGGGATTGACCAGATCAATCATGGTTTGGCTCAAATTGACCAAGTCACCCAACAAAATACCGCTAGTGCTGAGGAAAGTGCTGCCGCATCGGACGAACTCACCAATCAAGCCAACACCTTACGGCAGCTGCTTAGCCGCTTCAAGATTGATCATGCTGTTCAAATTGGTCACAATCAAGCGCAAGGCCAGATCAATTACACTCAGGACAACTTTGATAAGTTTTAGTTTTCTGTACAAAACGGTGTAACTCTGATATTCAAACAGGCCTTCCTAAACTAGGAGGGCCTGTTTTGTTTTATGGAAGGATCACCATGGGGTTCACTGATCGGCGTAGCAAACTTTTACACGCTGAATTAAAAAAATTGCTCACCTTAAGCCTGCCATTGATCCTTGCCCAGCTAGCGCAATCGAGCATGGGCTTTGTCGATACGGTGATGTCGGGCCGCGTAAGTGCGCAAGACCTCGCAGCCGTTGGCATCGGGTCAAGTATATGGTTTCCAATGATGCTGCTATTACTCGGCATCTTGAGCGCCCTCACTCCGACTATTGCTCACGCCTACGGTGCGGGTAAGCGGCAAACTATCAGCCACGTTGCCCCACAAGGGATCTACCTTGGCACCATACTCGGCACCATCATCCTTATTTTACTCCACCAAGCGCACTACCTGTTGCCTTGGTTACAGGTGGAGCCACAACTCGAACCGCTCATTACCGGCTACCTAGAAGGCGTCTCGTGGGGATTCCCAGCTCTCGGTGCTTGCTTTGCCTTACGCTATTGCAGTGAAGGGCTCTGTCTCACTCGACCAAGTATGCTGGTCAGTTTTTTTGGTTTAGCGGTAAATATCGTTGCCAACTATCTCTTAGTTTTTGGCAAACTTGGATTACCCGCCATGGGAGGTGTTGGCTGTGGCCCCGCTTCGGCTATCACCATGTGGGCGATGTTTTTAGGTATGCTATTAGTCTTTTGGCGCGGTGCTCTCTTTCGCCAATTACAGATGTTACGCCTTAACGCCGCCTGGTGCTGGGAGACACAAAAACAACTGCTCAAACTAGGCCTACCCATCGGTGGCGGGCTGTTTATCGAGTGCAGTATTTTTGCCACCATCGCCCTACTGTTGGCCCGCTTTGGTGCTCAAGCTGTCGCCGCACACCAAATTGCCTTAAGTTTCACGACAATGACCTTTATGGTTCCGTTGAGCATTGCCACCGCCATATCAGTTCGTGTCGGCCACACCACTGGTCGCAAACGCCCCCTACAAACGCGACGTGTCGTCTATATTGGCATCCTGACAACGCTCGTTTGTGCCTTAGTGAGCTGCACGATTATGGCTACGTTCCCCCATCTGTGTGTCTCCATTTTCACCCACGATACACAGCTACTCAATGCGGCAGCATCACTACTTTTTCTTGCGGCCATTTTTCAACTTCCCGATGCAATGCAAGTATGCTGTGCAGGTGCCTTACGTGGTCTCAAAGATACTAAAGTACCCATGATAATCCAAACAATCTCCTATTGGGGCATTGGTTTACCCATCGGTTGTTACCTTGGACTCCATTTAAATTGGGGCGCAAAAGGATTTTGGATTGGACTAATCTGCGGACTCACAAGTGCTGCAATCATGCTATCTATCCGTCTCTTTCACATGTTTAAACACTCAAGACATCACCACGCCAACAATTAAATTCCTCTCTCATACATAATTAAAACTTGACGAGTTCGCCCTATCGCGATACTGACTGACTACTCACTCAGTTTATTTCGAAAGGTTCCGAATGAAATCAAAAAAAGATAAAATCATTGATGCTGCTATTGACCTGTTTGCAGAGAAGGGGTTCAACAACACATCAACTGCTGAAATTGCCGCCTTATCTGGAGTTGCTCAAGGAACCCTGTTTTATCACTTCAAGCAAAAAGAGGGGATATTGTGCGAGGTTCTCGATCAGGTTCTCCAACACACCATCACGGGCTATGACAACATTTCTCAGCACGAAAAAAACGGACTCGAATGCGTTGAAGCGCTACTTCGTAGTGAAAACCTCGTTGTCGAACAGCACAGCAAAAAGGTAACCGTTCTCATCCGTGACATGACTGATGAGGTTCACCAACCTGGCACGCACGGCTTTGCCCTTATTGAGTCATTCCTTAAATACAAAATCAATTTACTGAGCAAGTTTCTCAGTAAGGGGATTGCTGATAAAAGCATCCGCCCTGTCGCCATCGAAGAGACTGCATGGTTCCTTGATGCAGCATTTTATGGCGTGATGCACCTCAAATTGCTCAAACCTCTCCTTATTCCGCCCCTTGATGAACATGCCATCCGTTTTTGCATCGACGGCTTAAAACCTAATCCTAATTTAATATAACCATCATTACTAACCATTGAGGTATCCAATGCGCCACTATCTTGCTCTCGTACTTATTCTATTCATGGCAACACCTGTTTTTGCTGAGCCACCAGCAGCTCCAGCCGCTCGAGTTAAAACAACGCCACTGGAAAGCTCACTGGCGGCGCCAACACAATCATTTGTCGGCACCCTTTATTTTGATCGCATCAGTCAACTATCAGCTGAAGTGAGCGGTCGTGCTGACAAGGTTCTTTTCCGCGAAGGCGATCAGGTTAAAAAAGGGCAAATCCTCGTTCAGCTGAATACCGACTTCATTGACAAAGAACTGATGCGAATTCAATCGATGATTGATTTAACGCAGGCCAANNCAGGCCAAACTTGATCACAAGAAAAAAGACCTTGCGCGCTATCAGCAACTTCTTGAACAACAAGCGACCAGCGCCACAGCATACGACCAACTATTTTACTCGGTTGCTGAAATTAAAGCGCAAAAGGCTGCCTATATTGCCGAGCTCGAATCAACACAAATCAAAAAAGACAAAAGTGTCATCCTTGCCCCATTTAAT
>MAXR01000041.1 GCA_001751155.1 Desulfuromonadales bacterium C00003068
AATGTAACGGCTTCACTAATATCACTTGCCACCTCAATGACACTGACAACGGTCCCGTTGGCATCAAATTGAGGAAACGTTTTAATCCCCCACGTTGTCCCATCAGGAGAGATGACTTTAGCGGTTTGCATTTCACCAGTTTCGAAACAATCGCGTACGGAACACTCCTGATCTTTCTTCCGCAGTGTGTAACAAGCATTCTGAGGAATTTTCCAACGTCGCTGAGCGTGGTTACTCCAACGAATGCGCATATCTGTACCAATAACCGAAATAACATCCTGTATGCCATCAAGAATGGATTTAAATTCAGCCGACAGGAGTTTATATTCCTCCTGTCGTTCCTCAAGTTGCCGCTGAACATGCTTCAAAGGGGAGATATCTTTAAAGATAATAATAACACTATCAACATCAAGACCATTACTGTACTTCGGAGCAGCAGAAAGCAACAAGTCTAGACGTTCCCCCTTCTTGTTAAAGCGTTGGGCCTCTTTTGCATGAATAATCACACCATTGGCGAGCACGTTAAAATTCGTGTCACTGTCTTCGAGTATCTCACTGTCTTCGAGTATCTCACTGTGAGCCAAAGGATATCTCTTGCCGAGAACCTCCTCCGCGCGCCAACCGAACATCCTCTCGGCACCAGGATTCCATAGTGTAACGAGACCATCTAGATCGAGGACAATAATAGACAACGGCGCTGCGTTGATCAACGTTTCCAATGTCATAACAGTGTGTTGTAATTCATCTTCAACCGTACGCCGCGCATTGATTTCACGATCCAATTGATCACGCGAAGTGGTTACTTGGCGTAGGTTTTGTAACATCAAATTAAAAGATTGGTACAACTGATCTAATTCATACCCTTTTGCTGATCCAAGCTGAAACTCAAAATCACCGCGTCCAACATCTTTAAACGCTGTTACAGCCTGCTCAAGCGGTTTAGAGATATCACCAGCTAACCGATAACCAACAATCAAAGCAAAAGTAAACCAAATAAATGCAACAGCACACACTAAGCCTAAGGTTCGATCTAACATAAGGTCAATACGAGACTGAGCTGAACCAAGATCCTTGCAATTGTAAATAACACCGATCACCCAATCCCAAGGTTCGAAGTAACAATAGGCCATAATGATATCACTCTGGGTAGAGTACTCACGTGACCTTGANNCCCAATCCCAAGGTTCAAAGTAACAATAAGCCATAATAATATCACTCTTGGTAGAATGCTCTCGTGATTTTGAGCCAACATCACGAACCACCTTGACCTCTTTGGGATGAATCAAAAAATTCGCCTCATCAAACGACTCAAAAAAATCTTTTACCAGTCTATCCTTCCCAACATTGTTCTGTACCGTTTCTTCCATACGTAAAGGCTTAGCAACAAAGTCACGTCCAGTTCCAGCACCAACAGATTCCAACATGAAGATATGGCTGTCATCACCCAATGCGACATTTTCAATGGCATCAAACAACGCAACAAAATCAGATTGTCGTTCACCGACATAAAGCATACCGACAATCTCACTTTTATCGCTGCTATAAAGGGGCATGTACGCGGTATTGTACCAATCTGTAACCACATAAGCGCGGCCAACAAACACCTCACCAGTTAATACCTGACTAATAACTGGATCAACATTTCCATCGGGATGAAGGGCTGGAATAAAAGTCCCAGCAGCAGACTCACCTGTCGCACTCGGTACCGTTGAAGAAACGCGCAACATATCTCCAGAACGGTTCATTCGTTGAAACAATGTACAGGTCACACCTAGAATTTTTGACACATTGCGAATGAAATCATCAGTATTAACGTTTTGATCGCCTTTCGTATCCAGCAACACAAGGTGTGGCAAACTCAGCTGTTGAACAGAAAAATCATATTGATTCATCGCATCCCATTGTCGCAACGGGACTTCACCAACCAACGAACCTGAACGTTCCATCAGCGCATAAGCCGCATCAAGATCGTGAATGAGGCGTTGTTCAACTTCAGTTTGCAACGCTTCAATCATCAGATAGGTGTTATGGACACCTTTTTTCGCATCATCAACACCAAGGAGCACAAGCTCCTTCTCAACTTCATCTTCAACATTACCGAGTTGAATAAAAATGACAGAAGTGATTGAGATGGTCGTCAGTAGAACAAGGATAAATGCCAATATGGCTATGCGAAAATGAATCTTCATTTAATCACCGATATAATTGTTTTAAGAAATTAATTCACCTGTTTTCATCCAACATCTCAACGCTACTGCAAATAAAAAAGAGTGTGAGCTATCGACAATTGTATACAGTTTACTTTATACTGTCGAAATTATTGCGGCGTGGCAGAACAATCTGCTTATTTATCCCATAGAGTGCAATGTTTTAAAGGAGAGAAACGATGTCAGAATTTAAGTATCAAGATCCATTTCCACTTGGAAAAGACGATACTGAGTATCGCCTATTGACCGCTGACCATGTTAGCACTGCACAATTCGAAGGCCAAGAAGTACTCAAAGTTGCCCCTGAAGCACTAGCATTTTTATCCAATGAAGCCTTTCGTGAAGTAAACTTTTTATTACGCCCTGCTCACAACGAGAAGGTTGCACAAATTCTTTCTGACCCAGAATCTTCAGATAATGACCGTGGTGTTGCTATGGCGATGTTACAAAATGCGGTTGTTGCTGCTAAATTTGAACTCCCTTTTTGCCAAGATACGGGTACTGCATCGATCCTGGGTAAAAAAGGTCAAGGCGTTTGGACTGGCTGTAATGACGCTGAGCAACTCTCTGCAGGGGTTTACAAAACATATACTGAAGAGAACCTACGTTATTCACAAAATGCACCGATCAATATGTACGATGAGGTCAATACCAAGTGTAACCTCCCCGCCCAGATTGACTTGATGTCAACTGAAGGCAATGAGTATAAGTTTCTTTTCGTTGTTAAAGGTGGTGGTAGTGCCAACAAGAGTTACCTTTACCAAGAAACTAAAGCAACCATCAACAAAAACACTTTGGTTGACTGGCTTGTTGCAAAAATGAAGTCTCTCGGAACGGCAGCTTGCCCCCCTTACCACATTGCATTTTGCATTGGTGGCACCAGTGCTGAAACTTGCCTCAAGACAGCTAAACTTGCTTCGGCTGGCTATCTTGACAAGCTGCCAAATGAGGGCAATGAAGGCGGTCAATCTTTTCGCGATTTAGAGTTAGAAAAAGAGCTGGAAAAACGCGCACAAGAGTTGGGCATTGGTGCTCAATTCGGTGGTAAGTACTTTGCTCACGATGTTAAAGTCGTTCGCTCAAGTCGCCACGGTGCTTCGTGCCCAATTGGTATTGCCGTATCGTGCTCTGCTGACCGTAATATTAAAGCCAAAATCAACAAAGACGGTATCTGGCTTGAAAAGATGGACAACAACCCTGCTCGCTTGATCCCCGAAGGTGCCCGTGGTTCACGGCCAAACGTGGTAAAGGTTGACCTGAATAAACCAATGAAGGAGATTTTGGCGGAACTGTCTAAATACCCAACCAAAACTCAACTATCGTTAAACGGAACCATTGTTGTTGGTCGCGACATTGCTCACGCGAAATTTAAAGAGATCGTTGAGCGTGGCGAAGAGTTACCACAATACCTCATGGATTACCCAATCTACTACGCTGGTCCAGCCAAAACTCCAGCGGGTAAAGCATCGGGTTCATTTGGCCCGACCACAGCAGCGCGGATGGATCCCTATGTGGATATGCTTCAGTCACGCGGCGCATCGATGATCATGATCGCTAAAGGTAACCGTTCACAACAAGTGACCGACTCGTGCAATAAGCATGGTGGTTTCTATCTTGGTTCGATCGGTGGTCCTGCTGCGGCCCTTGCTGAGTACAATATCAAGAAGGTTGAATGTCTTGATTTTGAGGAGCTGGGAATGGAAGCTGTTTGGAAAATTGAAGTGGTTGACTTCCCTGCCTTTATCCTTGTTGATGATAAGGGTAACGACTTCTTTAAAGAGCTTGGTTTTTAATCTCGCTTTTCAATAAGATAAACAAAAAAAGCCAGAGCAACTGCTCTGGCTTTTTTTTGTTTAAATAACACTTTTAAAATCAGTCATCTCCAGAACAAAACTCATGTATTTCATCAATAAATAATTGACCATACTTTTCAAACTTATGTTTACCGACACCATTAATTGCCAACATCGCTTGTTCGTGAGAAGGGAGATAAAAAGCCATCTCAATCAGACTTGCATCACTGAAAACAACAAACGGTGGCACATTGCTCTCATCGGCAACGCGCTTGCGTAAACTCCTCAAACGTTGAAACAAAGATTCGTTATAGTCGAGATCAATCGCCCTCTTCTTAACAGACTTTTTAGTTATTGTTTTGATTCGTGGCCGTGCAAGCTCTAAGCTCTGCTGACCAACAAGAACAGAGCGTGATAGTTCAGTCAATTTCAGCACAGAATAATTGGCAACATCTTGATAAAGATAACCTAAATGAACTAACTGGCGGATCAAACTACTCCATGCATCCTGAGTTTTATCTTCACCAATGGCAAAGGTACTTAATTGATCGTGGTGGAGTTCTTTCATCCTTTTATTCTGCGAGCCACGCAACACATCAATCACATGTTTGGCACCAAAACGTTGACCGACACGAAAGACACAGGACAACGCTTTTTGTGCATCTTGCGTTGCATCATAGCGATCAGGAGGATTCAAGCACATGTCACAGTTGCCACAATCTTCGACGGTTTTCTCGCCAAAATACCCCAACAACGCTCGTCGACGACATGTGAGCGGTTCTGCATAACTTACCATTGCATTTAATTTATGGATTTCGATCCGATTTTGATCGGGATTATTGCCCTTTTCGATTAATCCACGCGCAATGGCAATATCACCATAACCAAATAACAACAAGGCTTCTGCGGCTAAACCATCTCGACCCGCGCGACCCGTTTCCTGATAATAGCTCTCAATATTTTTCGGCAGATCATAATGGACAACAAAGCGCACATTCGATTTATCTATTCCCATACCAAATGCGACGGTCGCAACAACAATCTGCAGGTCATCACGTAAAAAATCTTCCTGAACTTGTTGCCTGATACTATTTGCCAAACCAGCATGATAAGCAGCGGCGCGATAGCCTTGTTGGACTAATTTAGCGGTGATCTCCTCAACACGCTTACGACTCAAAGCATAAACAATACCGCATTCATCGTTGTGTTGTTCTAAAAACTGAACTAACTGCAGCTGAGGTTTTTGTTTATCTATAACAGTATAGCGAATATTGGGCCGATCAAAGCCAGTGATAAAAACAGCGGCATGAGTAAGGTTGAGCCGAGCGAGAATATCTTGCCGAGTTTGCGGATCGGCGGTAGCTGTCAGTGCAATAAGAGGTACATGGGGGAAGTGCTGGCGAAATTGGCCCAGTTGAACATATTCAGGCCGAAAGTCGTGCCCCCACTGCGAAACACAGTGCGCCTCATCAACAGCGATAAGGGCTAAAGGGATATCACGCAACCGTTCGATAAAAGCAGCACTCATGAGTCGTTCTGGAGCAACATAGATTAAATCAAGACCATCGTTATGCAAACGAGCTAAAACCTGCCGTGCTTCTTCCGCCTTTAACGATGAATTATAATACGCAGCGCGAACACCATTGGCATTGAGTGCATCAACTTGATCCTTCATAAGAGAGATCAATGGGGAAACGATGATCGCAACACCACTGCGATGCAATGCTGGGATCTGATAACATAACGATTTACCACCACCCGTTGGCATTAGAACGAAAGCATCTTGGCCAGAAACCAGTGTTTCAATAATTTTTTGCTGATCAGGCCGAAACTCCCGATAGCCAAATATCTTCTGCAGGGTTTGTAGCGGTGAATCTGTCACATTGATTCCTTATTAGAATACGCTTTCCGATGTTAGTCACCAACACAGGATAAGCTCTTGTACAGTCAAACTCTATTTGATAATAAAAAAGCGCCACAAGTGCGCTTTTCATATTCACAATCAACCAAGTTCGTCGGTGGCAATATGATATTGAGGATCACCAACTTGCTCGACAACAACCATCTTACCCGCAGTGTTTAACAAGTCACGACACTCGGCGCTTAAGAAGGTCACACAAAGTGTTTTACCTTGAGATTGATAGCGTTCACTCAAGCTGTTAAGCGCTTCAAGCCCTGAATGATCGCATACGCGAGATTCTTGAAAATCAATCACAACAGTATCTGGATCTGTTTGCGGCTTAAAGATTTTATGAAAGCTATGAACAGAGCCAAAAAATAGTGGTCCAGACAAGTGGTAAACTTTACGTTGTTGGTCATCAGTGCTTGAGGTCGCGTTAATTTCCTTGGCACTATTCCATGCATAAACAAGCGCAGAAACAATGACACCTACAGCGACAGCAATCGCTAAGTCAGTAGCAACGGTAACCGCAGAAACAAGAATAAGAACCAGTGCATCACTGCGTGGAATACGATTCAAAATACGAAGACTTGACCATGCAAAGGTGCCAATAACGACCATAAACATAACACCAATCAGAGCAGCAATCGGTATCATTTCAATTAAACCAGAGGCAAAAACAATGAAACACAGCAAGAACAGTGCTGCACTAATTCCAGACAATCGGCCACGGCCACCTGAATTAACATTGATCATACTCTGACCGATCATCGCACAGCCTCCCATGCCACCAAAAAAACCAGTCACAACATTGGCAAGACCTTGGCCAATACATTCACGATTACCACGACCACGTGTTTCGGTAATTTCATCAATAAGAGTCATGGTCATCAACGACTCAATGAGTCCAATTGCCGCCAGAATAATCGAGTATGGCAAAATAACTTTGATCATCTCTAGATCAAAGCTGACTTGAGGGACATGGAACGTCGGTAATCCACCGGCAAGAGAAGCCAT
Organism: Desulfuromonadales bacterium C00003068; assembly: GCA_001751155.1. Taxonomy (GTDB): domain Bacteria; phylum Desulfobacterota; class Desulfuromonadia; order Desulfuromonadales; family Desulfuromonadaceae; genus Desulfuromonas. Next base: position 6,918 of record MAXR01000041.1, read on the forward strand.
ATCGCCAACAAGTTTTGTTTGTAAATCAAAGCCCATAACAACAGCTGTGACGACAACAATCGCTACCAATGAAGAGGGAACTGCACGGGTAAGCTTTGGTAAGAAATAGCTGATTGCCATCGTCATCACAACTAAACCAACTAATAGATATAAACTACTACCTTGGAGCCATTGCATATTGCCTGCGGCATCTTTAATTTTAAATTGACCGAGTTGAGCAAGGAATATAATGATAGCAAGACCGTTAACAAAGCCAAGCATAACGGGATGNNGCACTAATTTGGATAATCCCCATCAGCACGACGGTAGCAAACAGATATTCAATGCCATAGCGGGCAACGAGATCAACCATAACAACGGCCAGTGCACCTGTCGCTCCAGAGATCATACCAGGACGACCTCCAGCTACGGAAGTAATGAGACCAACGATAAAGGCTGCATACATACCAACCAATGGTGGCACACCAGCAACAAAAGCAAAGGCTACGGCTTCAGGTACCAACGCCAAGGAGACAGTTAGACCTGATAAAAGATCGTTTTTATAACAAGCAGTTTTACGAACGAAAAGCTGAAACATGAAAGTCCTTCGGGGAGTAAAGAATTAAAAAAACGCTGACAATAGGTGTTCTACCACAAAGGACAAGAACTAATTTTGACAGTATAAAAAGAATATTCTAAATAAAAGATGGTTCGATAAAAAACAAAAAAGCGCCGCACCGCGACGCTTCTTCACTACACTTTAATACAAATCAGACTTAGGCGAGGTCATTCTCCATACGAATAAAGAGACTTTGCTCTTTTATTGAATCTAATGCATCAATTTCATCTAACGCATGCTGAATATCACACTCTTTAGCACCATGAGTCAGCATAACGATGGGAACACAACCACCCAATTGTTGTTCAGGTTGTACCATTGACCGGATGCTAATATTTGACTCACCGAGTACTGTTGAAATTTGGGCGAGCACTCCAGGACAATCTTCAACCATGAAGCGGATGTAGTAATGACAAGAGATGTCTGTGATCTCACGAATCGGTAACGTGATGATTTTTTCTGTCTGGTAGCCTAAAGTTGGTGTCATCGTTTGGCTGCCATTGGTAATGGAACGTGACAAGCTAATGACATCTCCCAAAACAGCACTTGCCGTTGCATCCATTCCTGCACCACTGCCATTCAACATCACAGGGCCGACAAAATCACCTTGAAGACGGACAGCATTCAACACACCCTTAACATCTGAGAGTGGATAACTATCAGGAATCATTGTTGGATGAACACGAGCTTCAATAACACCATCCACTTTTTTTCCAATGGCGAGCAACTTAATCTGATAGCCAAATTGACGCGCATAGTGGATATCTAATGAAGTGATTCGTGTAATACCCTCAGTGTATATCTTATCAAAATCAACCCATGTACCGAAGCACATCGAAATCAAAATTGATAATTTATGTGCGGTATCAATCCCCTCGATATCAAAGGTTGGATCAGCTTCAGCATAACCTAATTTTTGAGCATCAGACAACACAGCATTAAAGTCTTCACCCTCTTCGGTCATACGAGTCAGAATGTAATTACAGGTACCATTGAGAATACCTGAAACATCACTAAACTCATTGCCACCCAAGTTTTCACGTATGGATGCCAAAACAGGAATACCACCGCCAACAGCAGCCTCAAGAAGGATGCTTACACCATTCTTATCGGCAATTTTCAACAGTTCTTCACCATGAATTGCCATAAGAGCTTTGTTGGCTGTGACAACATGCTTGCCATGCTCTAACGCCTTAATGACAAAAGTTCGAGCAGGCTCGTAACCACCGATAAGTTCAATAACAATATCAATATCAGGATTAGTCAGGACACTATTTGCATCATTGATCAAAACACCTTCATCGAGGACAACACCACGATCAGTTGTCACATCAAGGTCGGCAATGGATGCTAACACAAGTTTTGCACCAAGACGCTGTGAGATGAGTTCAGTGTTTTGTTGAAACATTCTCACTACACCAGTGCCAATCGTACCAAAACCGAGTAACCCTACTTTTATCTCTTTCATCTCACCCTCAATCTAAGAATTAGATTTAACTTGTTTAGCCACTTTATCGAGTACACCGTTTAAGAAAGCTGGCGTATCTTTTGTCCCATAGCGTTTTGCAATCTCTATGGCTTCATTGATAACCACCCCAGCAGGAGTTTGAGGCATCGACATCAACTCGTAACTCGCCATGCGCATCAGAGATAAATCTAAACGAGGCATACGATCAAGAGCCCAGTTTTTCGATGTTGAAATCAACACCTTATCGATCTCTTCAAGATTTTCGTAAACGCCAGTAACTAATTGCTCTGTGAATTCAATAACATCAGCAGGCAAAGAGCTATCAACTTCCTCTGGTTCGCCTAAGACATCGGCACTAAAGCGAAAGTTTAGCCAGAAATCACTCAGAACTTTCTCAAGTGGCTCTTCCTGATCGTAGAGGCTATACAACACTTTTACGGCATACTCACGCCCGTTACGTCGTGACCCTAGCCCCATTAGTTCAGACTCTTAAAAAGATTAACCATCTCGATGGCTGTGGTTGCGGCTTCAAAACCTTTATTACCAGCTTTAGTGCCAGCTCTTTCTATTGCTTGCTCAATAGTGTCTGTTGTTAAGACACCAAAAGCAACCGGTACACCTGTAGCAAGACTTACCGAAGCCACCCCTTTTGTTACTTCATTGCTCACATAATCAAAATGAGGAGTTGCGCCACGGATAACAGCACCAAGACAGATAATCGAGTCATACTTCTTTGCACCTGTAGCCAGTTTTTGAGTTGCAAGGGGAATTTCAAATGCACCAGGAACTCTGACGACATCAATGTCCGAATCATTTGCACCATGTCGAACTAAGGCATCAATAGCCCCTTCAACGAGGCGCTCACCGATGAAGCTATTAAAACGTCCGACCACGATAGCCACTTTATGTCCCGTAGCATCGAGTTGACCTGAAATATTATTTGCCATGTGTAAAGCTCCTAACTAATTATTGTAATTAAAGATTTTCGAGCAAATGGCCCATTTTATCTTTTTTAGTTTGTAGATAGCGTTCATTGACCTTATTCGCTGACATCTCAATTGAAACACGTTCGACAACTTTTAGGCCGTACCCTTCCAAACCGATAATCTTTTTGGGATTATTGGTCATCAGGCGGATATTCTTCAAGCCAAGATCAGCTAAAATTTGAGCACCGATACCATAATCACGTAGATCCGCTTTAAACCCAAGCACTTCATTGGCCTCAACGGTGTCATGACCACAATCTTGTAAAGCATAAGCCTTGATCTTATTCACTAAACCAATGCCGCGACCCTCTTGACGCATATAGACAACGACACCTGCGCCTGCTGCATCAATTTGAGCCATCGCAGCTTGAAGTTGCTGACCGCAATCACATCGCTGTGAACCAAAAACATCACCTGTTAAGCATTCAGAGTGAACACGCACCAAAACTGGAGTATCTGTTGTGATATCACCTTTGATCAAAGCAATATGATGTGCATCATCGACATCATTTTCATAGACAATCGTTTTAAAATCACCACCGAAATAGCTAGGGATGTTTGTTTCTGCGGCGCGATGCACTAAAAGCTCTTTACGCATTCGATACTCTACAAGATCAGCGACTGAGACTATTTTCAAGTCATGCTTTTGAGCAAACTTTGTCAAATCAGGCATGCGAGACATGGTGCCATCATCATTCATCACTTCACAAATGATTCCAGCAGGTTTAAGCCCAGCAAGACGAGCCAGATCGACGGAACCCTCGGTTTGTCCGGTACGAACTAAGACACCACCTTTACGTGCTCGTAAAGGAAAAATGTGACCTGGACGAGCTAAATCAGCTGCGGTAGAATCATCAGCAACGGCCACACGAATGGTCTGCGCTCGATCGGCTGCGGAGATACCCGTTGTCACACCACGCTTCGCTTCAATCGACACAGTAAAACCGGTGCCAAATGATGAGGTATTATCTGAAACCATCATCGGTAGATCTAGAAAATCGGCACGATCTTCAGTTAAAGAGAGACAGATTAGTCCACGCCCCTCTTTAGCCATGAAGTTAATCGCTTCAGCAGTAACCATTTCGGCTGCCATGGTCAAATCACCTTCATTTTCACGATCTTCATCATCAACCAGAATCACCATTTTACCTTGGCGCATATCCTCTAGTGCTGCTTCAATTTTAGCTATTGTCACAATCTATAACCTTTCCATGACCAGCAATATTAATGTGCTGGGAAACGATAGAATACTATTAGAATTAAACAAATCCATTTTGAGCAAGATGCTCCATGGTCAATGAACCAGTTGAAGGCGTAGTGCGACCCGTCATCAACTTTTCAACATAACGAGCGATAATATCCGTTTCAATGTTTACCTTACAACCAATTTTAATATTATTAAGTGTCGTTTTAACCAAACTATGCGGAACAATCGACACGCTAAAGGTCTCTTGTGTGACTAAATTCACTGTTAAACTCACACCATCGATGGTGATTGAACCCTTCTCAACGACGTAACGTAGCGTATTTTCAGCAGCACAAAAAGTAAAGAGTGTCGCATTTCCATCATCCTGACGACTGATAACCACTGCGGTGTCATCGACATGACCACTAACTAAATGCCCACCCAAACGATCTGATAAGCGTAATGCCCGCTCTAAGTTTACCAATGAAGAGGGCGATACTTGCGCAAGGCTGGAACTCAACAAAGTTTCAGGAGAGACATCAGCAACAAATGACCCACTACCTAACTCAACAACAGTGAGACAAATGCCGTTAACAGCAATACTGTCACCAAGAGCCACTTCACTTAAAGGTAATTGAGTTAAAATTTCAAGACGAGCACCACCATTACTCTGACGCAATGACCGAACCGTGCCAACATCTTCAATTAGACCGGTAAACATGGTACAACCTCACCTTCAAACAACATATCATTACCAAAGCTCTGAGTTCTAACCTCTTTCAACTCAAGTGCTTCAGACAATTTAGTCACACCCTTACCAGAGAACAACCCTTTAGCATCATTACCACCAATCAACTTTGGTGCTAAATAGATCATAACGCGATCGATCAATTTTTCAGCAAAAAGTGAACGATTTAAAATAGCGCCACCTTCAACAAGAACACTTTGTATATTTTGCTCGCCAAGTCGAACCAACAAGGCATCAAGATCAACCTGATTATTCTTAGTTGGTAAAACAAGAACTTCCACTGTAGGAATTTCTCTTAACTGATCAATCTTTTTATCGCTAGCCAGTTCTGTTGTCGCAATGAACGTTTTAGCTAATGAATCGAGGTGTAGAATTGTTGCATCCAACGGAATCCGTAACTGCGAGTCAACCACGACTCGAATAGGATCTCGGCCACCATGCGATAATCGGGTCGTTAAGCGAGGATTATCCTGCAACACGGTACCGATACCAACCATAATGGCGTCAACGCGATCACGTACGCGATGAACATGTTGACGACTTTGCTCGTTGGTAATCCATTGTGAATCACCCGAGGAAGTTGCTAAAAACCCATCTAAAGTCAATCCAGCTTTAAGTATCACCAACGGTTTGCCCGTCGTAATATGTTTCACAAAAGGCGCTAGAAGATGACGACACTCTTGTTCACAAACACCGACAGTAACCTCAATACCTGCGGATCTTAAACGCTCAAGTCCTCGGCCACTCACCAGTGGATTGGGATCTTCAACGCCAACAAAGACCCTTGCAATCTGAGCGTCAATAATCGCTTCGCAACAGGGGCCAGTTTTACCCTGATGTGAACAGGGTTCAAGGGTGACATAAATATCAGCACCTTTACTCAGCTCTCCGGCATCACGTAGAGCAAAAATTTCAGCATGAGGTTGACCAGCTTGAGGATGAAACCCGCGACCAACCACTTTGCCCTCAACCACCACAACAGAACCAACTGCAGGATTCGGAGCAGTCCGCCCCACCCCATGTCGAGCTAATTCAAGTGCTTGACGCATGAAAGCAGAGTGGCAACACGCATCGTGCACATTGTGGGAGGATAAAAACACGGTAAATTACTCCTTAGGCAAACTTGGAGTTTGTCCGCCAAGAATATCCTTCAACTCTTTCATGAACTCATTAATATCTTTAAACTGACGATAAACTGAAGCAAAACGAACATAGGCGACCTCATCAAGATCATGAAGTGCTTGCATCACCACCTCACCCACACGACTTGCAGGAATCTCACGCTCTGGACTCTCCTGAAACGACAGTTCCATCTGGTCAACAATCTTTTCTATCGTTGCGATTGAAACGGGGCGTTTTTCACATGCCCGTTGCATGCCACCAATAATTTTTTGGCGATCAAAAGGTTCCCGACGACCATCCTTTTTAATGACTAATGGGAGAGTATCTTCAATTCTCTCATAAGTCGTAAAGCGACGATCACATTCGGAACATTCACGCCGCCGTCGAATATTGTTGCCCTCTTTTCCTAAACGAGAATCCACAACACGGGTATCGATACAGGTACAAAAAGGGCATTTCATAGTAATGTCTTTCACTTAAGCAAACAATATGTACAAACTATTTTCACATTAATTCTATGTAGTAATAGCAGATACCGACATACCTGACTCATCAAGAATTGACGATGCTAGTTCGTCAGGATAACCATCTAAATATACGATTTTCTTTATGCCTGCGTTAATCAACATTTTTGCACAGATGACACAGGGTGCATTGGTGCAATAAAGGGTGCTATCAGCAATATTGACACCATGTTTAGCTGCTTGGATAATAGCATTTTGTTCTGCATGTAAGCCGCGACAAAGTTCGTGGCGTTCCCCCGAAGGGATATTCAACTGCTCACGCAAACATCCCGTTTCACTACAGTGACGAATACCAGAAGGTGTTCCATTATAACCTGTGGTCAGAACATTTTTATCTTTAACAATGACAGCGCCAACTTGACGGCGCAGACAGGTCGAACGACTGGCCACCAAGCAAGCAATATCCATAAAATATTTTTCCCACGATGGACGGTCCACGCTATTTCAACCGATCCGCATACAGAGGGAACTGCAAGCACAACTCTTTAACTTCTGCTCGAATTGTTGCTAAAGCCTCTTCATTTTCAATATTATTCAATGCACGATCAATCCACTCGGCAACTTTAGCCATCTCAGCTTCTTTTAAGCCACGAGTTGTTGTTGCAGGTGTGCCGATACGAAAACCACTGGTGACAAATGGTGAACGAGTATCAAAAGGGACCGCATTTTTATTGACTGTAATTCCGGCTTTTTCTAAAGCAGCTTCAGCTACCTTACCCGTTGTTTCCGTGCCACTGAGATCGACAAGGATCAAATGATTATCAGTACCACCTGAGACAAGATTGTAACCACGCTCAAGTAGTCCCGCAGCAAGAGCTTTGGCATTTTTAACAACCTGTTGAGCGTAAGTCTTAAATTCTGGTGCAAGAGCTTCTCTAAAAGAAACTGCTTTAGCAGCAATGGCATGCATCAATGGACCACCTTGACAACCTGGAAAAATACTACTATTAATTTTTTTAGCATATTCTTCACGGCACAAGATCATACCACCACGTGGGCCACGCAAGGTTTTGTGAGTTGTCGTTGTTACAAATTCAGCGTAAGGAACTGGGTTGGGATGTTCACCTGCGGCAACAAGTCCAGCAATGTGAGCCATATCAACCATGATCGGTGCGCCAACTTTGTCGGCAATTTGACGGAATGCTTCAAAATCAATGGTGCGAGGATATGCACTGGCGCCAACTACAATCAATTTCGGTTTATGCTCTAATGCCAACGATTCAACTTCATCGTAGTCAATTGTACCAGTCTCTTTTTTTACCCCATAAGGAATAATATTATAAAGCTTACCTGAAAAGTTTACCGGTGAACCATGAGTTAAATGACCACCATGAGCCAGATTCATACCCAACACGGTATCCCCAGGTTGGCACGCGGTAAAATAAACAGCCATATTTGCTTGAGAACCTGAATGGGGTTGAACATTCGCATGTTCCGCACCAAACAGCTCTTTCGCTCGATCAATTGCCAACTGCTCAGCAACATCAACAACTTCACAGCCACCATAATAACGCTTACCGGGATAACCTTCCGCATATTTATTGGTTAACACGGATCCTTGAGCCTCAAGAACAGCTTCACTAACAAAGTTTTCCGATGCAATAAACTCGAGATTATATTCTTGACGCTCTGTTTCATTGATAATGTTTTGAGCGATTTCTGGATCAACTTGAGCTAGGTTCTTCATAGAAACCTCCGATGTCGTAATAGTCTAAATTAAGGTAAATAATTGATACACATCATCTATCACAATATATATATATCAATTCTATCTAAGTAAAAATAATGGGCAGACACAAGTGTCTACCCATTTATAGTGTAACTATTTGTCAGAATTGTCCTCTGAACTAAGTTGGATAATTTTATTCAGCCGGTTTTGGTGCCGTCCACCTTCAAACTGACCATTAAGCCACACATCAACCATTCGGCACGCTAATTCAGGCTTTAATACACGACCACCAAGAACAAGGATATTAGCATTGTTATGTTCACGAGCCATTTGAGCGGTAAATTCATCATGAACCAACGCGGCACGAACACCTGAGAATTTATTGGCAGCAATCGACATACCTATCCCAGTTCCACACACCAGTATTCCCTCTTTTTCATCACCGTTAGAGATCGGAGTTGCTACAAGAGCGGCATAATCTGGGTAATCAACCGAATCATCTGCATGAACACCGAGATCATTCACTTCAATTCCGCGTGACTGGAGAAACTCAACTATAATCTGCTTTAGTTCTAATCCACCATGATCACTGGCAATTAACATATCATCAAACCTATATCTTTTTGAAAAGTAACGTGGCGTTTGTTCCACCAAAACCTAATGAATTTGACATCGCAACATTTACCTCAACTTGACGCGCAGTGTTAGGCACATAATCAAGATCACAATCAGGGGAAGCTTCATGAAGATTAATTGTTGGCGGAATAACACTTGTTTCCATCGCCTTCAAGCAATAAATAGCTTCAAGAGCGCCTGCTGCACCAAGGCCATGACCTGTCATACTTTTAGTCGAACTAATCATCACCTTATTAGCGTGATCACCTAATGCTGATTTGATAGCCATTGTTTCGTACATATCATTAAAATGAGTCGATGTACCATGAGCATTAATATAGTCAATCTCATCTACGTTGATACCAGAATTATTCAAGGCCATCTTCATACACCGTGCTGCACCTTCGCCACCAGGAGCTGGAGCGGTAAGGTGATACGCATCAGAGGTGAGGCCGTAACCACAGATTTCACCGTAAATTTTTGCACCACGTTTTACAGCTGTTTCATAATCTTCTAGAATAACAATACCGGCACCCTCTGCCATGATAAAACCATCACGATCTTTATCAAAAGGACGACTTGCTGCAGTAGGATCATCATTACGAGTCGAAAGAGCTTTCATAACACAGAATCCTGAAATCCCGAGAGGTGTGATGGTTGACTCTGTACCACCTGCGATCATCGCATCCACGTCGCCACGCTTAATCATATGGTAAGCATCACCAATTGAGTGCGTTCCCGTTGCGCAAGCAGACACTGAAGAGAGATTAGGTCCCTTAGCGCCAAATCGTATTGAGATTTGCCCTGGAGCAAGGTTAATAATCAACATAGGGATAAAGAAAGGTGAAACACGCTTATATCCGCTTTTATTCAACACATCATGGTATTTTTCAATAGCAGGTAAACCACCCAATCCAGAACCAACAAGGACACCAACTCGTTCTGCATTTTCATCAGTGATTTGAAGGCCAGAATCTTCCATAGCCATATCAGCAGCAGCCAAAGAATACTGAATAAAGAGATCCATCTTTTTGACATCTTTTTTAGGCATAAACTGTGTTGGATCAAAATCTTTAACTTCACCAGCAATCTGTGCAGGAAGTTCAGAAGCATCAAAGCGCGTGATTAAATCAATTCCAGATTTTCCTTCAGTCAAAGCAGACCAGTTTTTTTCAACGCCAGTCCCTAGTGAAGAAACCGCACCAACACCCGTCACAACAACTCTACGCATGATAATGTCCTTTAAATTAATGAGTTAGCAGGATAACTTTGAAGGTCAACTTCAAAACCATTCCAGAATCCAGTCAACAACTGAACTCTGGAATAATATAAACGAAATAAAACAGAAGGAGGACAACATAGTGACATGTAAATCCTCCTTCACGTTAATTTATACAAAGATTAAGAATTGCTGCTGACGTATGTTACTGCGTCTTTTACTGTTTGAATTTTTTCAGCATCTTCATCAGAAATTTCAATGTCAAATTCTTCTTCAAGAGCCATTACAAGCTCTACAGTGTCAAGAGAATCAGCACCAAGGTCGTCCATAAATGAAGCTTCTGAAGTTACTTGATCTGCCTCTACACCTAGTTGTTCTGCAACAATTTTTTGTACTCTATCTTCGGTTGAAGCCATGATGTTTCCTCCATGAATGTGTTAACAGCATAGTAGCTGAAGTGTTTGGTGCCATTGTCCCAATATAGGGATTTTGGCAAGAAATTACATATACATACCGCCATTTACTGACAGTTCATGGCCGGTAATATAACCAGCCTGATCGGAAGCTAGAAAAGCAACAGCTGCCGCAACATCTTCTGGTGAACCAAATCGACCTAATGGAATTTGAGCCGACATTTCACTACGAACTTTTTCTGGCAACTCTGACGTCATATCCGTTTCAATAAACCCAGGAGCGACCGCATTAACTGTAATGTTTCGACGAGAATATTCGCGAGCATTTGAACGCGTCAGCCCCATTAACCCACCTTTACTCGCACAATAATTAGCTTGACCGATATTACCCATTTGTCCAACAACTGAGGTAATATTGATAATTCTTCCATAACGCTGCTTAGACATTACTTTAGCGGCCGCTTGAGTACAAAGAAAAGCACCTTTGAGGTTAATGTCAAGGACAGTATCCCAATCATCTTCTTTCATTCGTGCCATCAACGTATCACGTGTAATTCCAGCATTATTTACCAAAATATCAATTCGACCAAAGGCTTCTTGTGCTGAAGAAACCATCTTTGCAACATCGCCAGCCTGACCTACGTCTGCCTGAACAGAAATAGCATCGCCACCCTGCTGTTTAATTTGAGCAACAAGATCCGCGGTATCGTCAGCCTTACGACTTACTGCAACAATTTTTGCCCCACATGTAGCTAGATGCTCAGCAATATTGCGTCCAATACCTCTTGAAGCACCTGTAACAATAGCAACTCGATCCGTTAGCATCATCCTTAAACTCCTTAACAGCTTAATTCGTTACAGTGCCTGCAATGAGGCAATATTTTCGACATTAGAAACAGGTATTTTACGCTCAATCCGACGAATTAACCCACTAAGGACTTTACCTGGACCAATTTCGATAAATCGTTCAACGCCGTTATCTAACATGTAGCGAACTGATTCATCCCAACGTACAGGAGCACTGACTTGGGAAATCAATAATTCCTTGATGCGAGAACTATCGCTATTAACCGCAGCATCAACATTTGTTACAACAGGGATATCAATATTCGACAAAGTAATCGCATCTAAGACTGCATTGAGCTGCTCACCAGCTGGAACCATCAAAGCGCAGTGAAATGGAGCACTTACAGGAAGGATCATAGCTTTTCTAACGCCATTTTCCTTCGCTAAAGCAATCACTCGATCAACGGCAGCGGTATGCCCAGCAATAACAACTTGACCTGGACTGTTAAAATTTGCTGCCGAAACAATTTCGCCTTGCTGTGCTTGAACACATAAACTTTGTAAAAGATCTTTCTCAATACCTAAAACAGCTGCCATAGCACCCGAACCAACAGGTACCGCTTGTTGCATAAAGGTTCCACGCTGACGAACCGTATGGACAGCATCTTTAAACGCCATAGCACCTGATGCTACAAGAGCAGAATACTCACCAAGTGAATGCCCTGCTACAAAGTCAGCCTTCAGATCTGTTTCTTGCTCTAAGACACGTAATGCAGCTATACTCATCGTCAAAATAGCCGGCTGAGTATTAGCGGTCAACTTAAGATCTTCGTTTGGGCCTTCAAAACACATCTTTTTCAGGTCAAAACCGAGCGTATCATTTGCCTCTTCAAAGATATGACGAGCTACTGAAAAGTTTTCTGCTAATTCTTTGCCCATTCCAGCATGTTGAGCGCCTTGCCCAGGAAATACAAATGCTAACATTGACGATACCTTTAAAATAAACAACATTATTACAACAGTTGAAAATGAATTAATTTACCAACGCAGAAGACAAGCACCCCATGTAAAGCCACCACCAAAGGCATCAAAAACAAGGATATCACCCTCATTCAAGAGTCCTTTGCGATTTGCCTCATCGAGAGCTATAGGAATCGACGCACCTGAGGTATTTCCGCACATGTCAACATTGATATACATCTGATCATCACGGAGTTTCAAACGCTTTTTAACAGCATCTAGAATTCGACGATTGGCCTGATGAGGAAAAAGAAGTTTCACATCATCGGTGGTCATGTTATTTGCTTCAAGAGCTTCAACGGCAACATCGTAGAGTGAACGAACGGCCATCTTATATACTTCATTGCCTGCCATATGCAAGAAAGGAAGACGTTCTTCAATCCCTGAAACCGTTGCTGGATGTTTTGCACCAAAACCAGGTTGATACAGTAACTCCCAATATGAACCATCAGAATGGAGGTGTGTGGATAGAATTCCGTTATCACCATCTTGAGCTTCAAGTATTACAGCACCAGCACCATCACCAAACAAGATGCAGGTATTGCGATCTTCCCAATCAATAATACGACTAAGAATTTCAGCACCGATAACCAAAGCACGTTTAGCACTGCCAGCTTGCAGGTATTGTGTTGCTGAAGTTAACGCATAAACAAATCCACTGCACGCAGCTGAGACATCCCATGCGGCTGCATTCTTAGCGCCGAGCTTATCTTGAACTAAACATGCTGTGGAGGGCCAAGGGAAATCACCAGTGATTGTACCAACAATAACAAGATCAATCTCGTCAGCCGTAACACCAGCCATATCCATTGCACGCTGTGCTGCAATCACTGCAAGATCAGAGGTCATTTCACTCTCTGCAGCGATTCTTCGCTCTTCAATACCAGTGCGCGCTGAGATCCAATCATTTGTTGTATCGACCATTTTCTCAAGATCGAAGTTCGTCAACACTTTTTCTGGCAAATAAGAACCCGTACCTATGATCCGTGCTTTTTTCACTGCGTATCCCCTTAATTTATGTCAATCGCAATTAAACAGTGCCAAGTGAAGAACTATCGGTACTTTCGAGAGGCTTTAAACTATTCAATTGCTGTACGAGCTCAGAAATCATCTCTTTATCGACGCTATTAGCAGCTTGACCAATAGCATTGGTTAGTGCTTTGACATTCGATCCACCGTGACAGATGATGCTAGTTTCTTGAATCCCAAGCAATGGGGCACCACCATACTCAGCATAATCGACTTTTTTCTTAAAAGCTCGAAATGCTGGCCGCGCCAACAGGTAACCCAGCTTTGCTAAGAAGCGTGATTTCAACTCCTTTTGCAACATCTGACCAATTGAATCGGCCAAACCTTCTGACACTTTCAACACTACGTTACCGACAAATCCATCACATACGACAACATCTACAGCACCACTATAAATATCACGTCCCTCAACATAACCAATATAGTTAAAGGGATACTGCTGAAGCCGCAGATGGGTTTCTCTCGTAAGTTCATTACCTTTTTTCTCTTCAGCACCATTAGACAATAAGCCTATGCGTGGTGCATTCTTTCCCATAAGGTGGCGAGCATAAACATCTCCCATGACGGCAAAATGTTCTAGGTGGATGGCTTTACAATCTACATTTCCACCAACATCTAAAATGAGCGTCTGCCCTTCCAGATTTGGCATTATTGTCGCAATCGCTGGTCGCTCTATGCCTTTAATTCTTTTGGCAACAAACATCCCAGCAGCCATTGTCGCACCTGAATTACCAGCGCTCACAACAGCATGCGCATCACCAGCCTTCACTACATCGTATGCAACACGAATCGACGAATCTTTTTTCCGCCGAACCGCATCGGAAGCCGAATCGTGCATACCAACGACTTCAGATGCGTGATGAATACTTATGTGTAAACCTGTGACATCAAACTTAGATAACTCGCTGGTGATTCGAGTTGAATCACCAACAAGAACAATTGACATACCCCATTTACGAGCAGCAGCAACAGCACCCTCTACCTCAACGGCAGGAGCATTATCAGTACCCATGGCATCAACTGCGACAACAATTGATTTCATCAAGGA
>MAXR01000042.1:0-3762 GCA_001751155.1 Desulfuromonadales bacterium C00003068
GAAAAGGTCGTTTTTCCGCTTCAGGTGCGTACTTTTCAAGCTGGTGATAGGATGTCGTGTGTTGGGATGGCTGGGCGAAAAAAAGTTAACGATATCTTTGCAGAAAAGTGTCTGGAACAAGAACAGCGTGCTCGCACGTTGGTGTTGGAAGGTGTGGATGGGGTGTTGTGGCTGGCGGGAGTTCGACGCAGTAGTGAATGGTGTGTGAGTGACAAAACAACCCGCGTTTTGACTATCTCAATATCTACAATTGATACGTAAAATATAATTGAGAAAACACAGTCTCTATGGTAGTTTGAGGCGTGTCTAATTACTGTGAATTTGTCCCTAATGCTGAAGTGTGTTGGGAATGAAGTTGTCCCTTGGGAGGAAACGTGAATCAGTTTTATAAAAATATCGCTTTATGGCTTGTGATCTTCTTGGTCATGATTTTGTTGTTTAACATGATGACGCAACAAGATCAGCCTAAAGAGGCTGTGAGTTATACCGTATTTATGAGTGCTCTCGATGATGGTCGAGTGCAGGAAGTCGTCATTCAGGGATCTAGTATTGAGGGTGTTTATAGCGATGGCACTCACTTTAAAACATTTTCCCCGTCTGACCCTAATTTGATTACAGAACTGCGTGAACGCAACATTGTGATTGAAGCTCGCCCTGAAGAGGATCGAAGCTTTTGGATGACCATGCTGGTTTCATGGGGTCCAATCCTGTTGCTGATTGCTGTTTGGATTTTCTTTATGCGCCAAATGCAAGGTGGTGGCGGTAAGGCGATGAACTTCGGTAAAAGCCGTGCGCGTTTGCTTTCTGATACACAAGGGATGGTAACCTTCAAGGACGTTGCTGGGGTTGATGAAGCCAAAGAGGAACTTGAGGAGATCGTTAACTTTTTGAAGGATCCTAAAAAGTTCACCCGCCTTGGTGGTCGCATTCCTAAAGGTGTCTTGCTTGTCGGGTCACCCGGAACAGGTAAAACACTTTTAGCTCGCGCCATTGCAGGCGAAGCGGATGTGCCATTTTTTACAATCTCAGGTTCAGATTTTGTTGAGATGTTTGTCGGTGTTGGTGCCAGCCGTGTGCGTGACCTGTTTGCTCAAGGTAAAAAGAATGCCCCGTGCATTATTTTTATTGATGAAATTGATGCTGTTGGTCGTCATCGTGGTGCTGGCCTAGGTGGTGGACATGATGAGCGCGAGCAGACACTCAATCAGTTGCTGGTTGAGATGGATGGTTTCGAGTCCAACGAGGGTGTTATTCTCATCGCGGCGACAAACCGTCCCGATGTTTTAGACCCGGCTTTACTTCGTCCTGGCCGCTTTGACCGTCAAGTTGTTGTTCCTCGACCCGATGTTAAGGGGCGAACGACTATCCTTGAAGTTCATTCAAGTAAGGTTCCAATGGCGGATAGCGTAAACTTAGAAATTGTTGCTAAGGGAACACCTGGTTTTTCAGGTGCTGATCTCGCCAATCTTATCAATGAAGCGGCTCTTTTGGCTGCGCGATCGGATAAGGATTTGGTTAGTATGGAAGACCTTGAAGCTGCCAAAGATAAAGTGATGATGGGTGCTGAACGACGCTCGATGGTGATCACTGAAAAAGAGAAAAAGGTTACAGCTTACCATGAAGCAGGGCATGCATTGGTTGCAATGATGATTCCTGATGCCGATCCTGTCCATAAGGTTTCTATTATTCCCCGAGGTCGTGCGTTAGGTGTGACAATGTACCTGCCGACTGAAGATAAATACAGTGAGACAAAAGAGGGGCTACTTATCTCAATGTGCGCTTTACTCGGTGGTCGTGCTGCGGAAGAGATCTTCTTGGGTAATATCACCACTGGTGCAAGTAATGATATTGATCGCGTCAGCAGTTTAGCTCACAAGATGGTCTGTGAGTGGGGCATGAGCGATAAGCTTGGCACGGTATCCTTTGGTGAAAAAGAGGGGGAAGTTTTCCTCGGTAAAGATATGGGCCATACGAAAAATTATAGTGAGGCAACGGCGCAGATTATTGATGAAGAAGTGAGCCGTCTAGTTTCAGAGTCCTACGCGAGAACTCAGCAAATATTACGTGATAACGGTGAAATTCTTGAGCAGATGGCACAAGAGTTACTCGAAAAAGAAACAATTGATGCCCAAGATATTGCTCGAATTATGGCTGATCATACAGATGCTGAAGTGTCCGAACCTGTCGCTGATGCGTCTGAACCTGTTGCTGCCGCAGAGGTTGATGCGTAGGTGAATCGTTTTGATCTACGAGTCTTAGACTTGGAGACTGAAGTACAGGTGCTGTCGGTAATGACCGCGCTTGGTGTTGATCCCGCAGGTATTAAAAAAATGGCGGGTAAGGCGCAAAGTCTGAATGTTTTGATTGAAGCAGTGCCTTGTGGTTCTGCCAATATTATAAAACAAGAGATGTTGGCGATAGGAGCTGATGCAGCTGTTGCTCGCGGTTCTGTTACCTGCAGTCGTCCACAGACTGATGTTCTGTTGATGGGGACAAAAAAACAACTTCATGCTCTCGTGCAACGGTTGCCATACCAGCCCTTTGGGCTTGCAACCGTTGCACAGCAGTTACACACGTTGTTGATTCACTATAGTCAGTATCCAACCTATCTAGTTGGCAAGGATTGCCGACTGGAGCTGGATCGTCCTCAGGTGATGGGGATTATTAATGTCACCCCCGATTCGTTTTATGATGGGGGTATGAGCTGCACCATTGATGATGCACTACGTCAGGCTGAGTTACAGGTTGCTGCTGGTGCTGACATCCTTGATATTGGTGGTGAAAGCACGCGGCCAGGCTCATTAAGTGTTGCCGCGCAAACTGAGCGTGATCGCGTTGTTCCTGTTGTTGAGGCAATACGAAGTCGTTTTACCATACCGATTTCGGTCGATACCACAAAAGCTTCCGTCGCTCAGTCCGTACTGGCGTGTGGGGCAAATTTCGTTAATGATATCAGTGGCCTAACCTTTGACCCCAACATGGCACACGTTGTTGCGCAAAGCGGAGCAGGTCTCTTTGTTATGCATACCCGTGGTCGCCCTGACGTGATGCAGAAGGATACTCAGTATCAAGACCTTGTTGCTGAGGTTATTTCGAGCTTGCGCTATTCTACATGCCTGGCTATTGAGGCCGGTGTTTCAAGAGATAAAATTTCAATTGATCCGGGTATCGGCTTTGGTAAATCCGTAAAGGGTAATCTTGAAATCTTAAAGCGTTTGTCTGAGTTGCGCGGTCTTGGCTATCCTGTTTTATTAGGAACTTCGCGTAAAAGCTTTATCGGTAATATTCTGAATCAACCACAAGCTGAACAACGCCTTAATGGTTCGCTGGCAACGGTCAGTTTGGCTGTGGCACGAGGCGTTCAATTGTTTCGGGTTCATGATGTTGAAGCAACACGCCATGTGGCTGACATGGCATGGGCGATGACCGCACGCTGTTAATTTAATAATTTTCCGATCGTATTAGAGAGTCGTGTATGGGAATGATCGATGAGATGATGAAAGACTTTAGGTGGCTGCTTGATGCGCTTGATATCGCCTTGGTTGCCTTTATCATCTATCGGATAATTCTTCTCATCAAGGGAACGCGCGCAGTGCAGATGCTGCTCGGTTTGGCTGTTATCCTTGCTGTGTATGTTGCTTCCCAGTTAACAGGCCTCTATACTCTCCAGTGGATTCTTGACAATTTCCTGACCTCAATCGTCCTCGTCGTGGTTGTTATTTTTCAAAGTGATATACGGCGTGCGCTGATGCATGTTGGGCG
>MAXR01000042.1:3830-5691 GCA_001751155.1 Desulfuromonadales bacterium C00003068
CTGATCTGATCACGGCGATCTTTCTGCCGCGCTCGCCCATCCATGATGGCGCGGTGGTACTGCAACATGGTCGTTTAAAAAAAGCTGGTTGTTTTTTACCGTTGTCGCAAAACCCAGATATAAGTAAAAACCTCGGTACCAGGCATCGTGCCGCAATTGGACTTACTGAAGTTGTTGATGCGGTTGCCATTGTCGTTTCGGAAGAGACGGGTAAAATTTCAGTTGTTGTTGGTGGCCGTATGACTCGTGATCTTGATTCAACCTCATTGCGGCGAATTTTAACCCGTTTACTTGACCCAGGTCGTAAATCATAGGAGCGATTTAAACGATGTTTCAACTGATTGTACGTAACTGGGGACTTAAGCTGTTGTCGTTAACATTTGCTCTGTTGCTATGGTTGTTTGTCATGGGCGAACAAAAAGCTGAGGTTGGTTATACGGTTCCCTTAGAACTGAAAAATCTGCCTGTGGGCCTTGTTGTTGCCAACGAAGTTCCCAGTTTGGTCGATGTGCGTATTAGTGGGCCGCGAACATTATTGAGCAATATTCAGTCTTCAGCGTTAAGTATGTCAGTTGATCTACAGGGATTGCAGGCAGGGTTGACAACCTTTAAGCGCCTTGATCAAAATCTAAATATTCCCAGCGCTCTACGCGTGTCCCGTTTATCTCCTTCGTACGTTGAAGTAAAGCTTGAGCGAATACGGCAAAAAAATGTTCCTGTGCGGGTGTCGTTTAACGGTCAACTCGCCAACGGTGCTACTTTAGGCTCTGTTATCGTTCGCCCTGAATCGGTAATGATTGAGGGGGCCGAAAGCGAGGTTAAGGATGTTGACAGTGTTGAAACTGAAGCCATTGACATCACGTTAGCGCAAGAAAGTTTTACCCTTACTTTACCGATAGAATATCGTGGAACCTATACAGAATTGAAAGATCAAAAAACCGTCGAGGTGGAGGTGCTTATTTTGAATTCTACTCCGCCTGACATTACTTCACCTGAAGTTGGTGATGAGATTATGCCTCAAGAGAGTACGCATAACAATTAACAGGCTGAATGAGCAATTCAGCTTTATTTGAAAGATATCTTTATGGAAAAAAAGCTGTTTGGAACTGATGGTGTTCGCGGCGTGGCAAACGTTTATCCCATGACAACTGAGATCGCGATGCAGCTCGGTCGTGCCGTTGCTTATCTTTTTAAAGGCTCCGATAAGCGTCGTCGTATTGTTATAGGTAAAGATACGCGGTTGTCTGGTTATATGATTGAAAATGCGATGGCCGCTGGCATTTGTTCAATGGGGGTTGATGTCCAATTGGTTGGACCGCTGCCGACTCCTGGGATTGCTTTTATCACCAGTTCGATGCGTGCCGATGCCGGCGTTGTGATCTCGGCTTCGCATAATGCGTACCAAGACAATGGGATTAAGTTTTTCTCTCATTCAGGATTGAAATTACCTGACGAGATGGAGCTTAAGATTGAGAAATTGTTGTTTTCTGAAGAACTGGATCTGCTTCGTCCCACTGCGGATGAGGTGGGGCGAGCTTTTCGTATTGATGATGCAACGGGACGCTACATTGTCTTCTTGAAAAACTCATTTCCGCGCGATCTGGATCTGCGTGGTTTACGGATTGTGCTGGATTGTGCAAATGGCGCGGCGTACAAAGTTGCCCCAGCAGTGCTGCAAGAACTTGGTGCTGAAGTGATCACCTTGGGTGTGAGTCCCAATGGTACCAATATAAATGCTGGCTGTGGCTCGCTGTATCCTCAAGTGATGGCCGAGGCAGTACGTGAATATCGTGCTGATGTTGGGATTGCTTTAGATGGTGATGCCGATCGCGTTATCTTTGTCGATGAACATGGAACTGAA
>MAXR01000043.1:0-6372 GCA_001751155.1 Desulfuromonadales bacterium C00003068
TCTTTTCGACAATCAAGACTATGAAATTCAATTCCTAGCTCGTTGGCAACCTGACGAGCATCCTCATCACTCAACTCGTGTTCAGCACCCGATAGCAGACGCATATGCACACCAACAACTTCATAGCCTTGTTCAATAAGCAAAGCTGCCGTCACCGCAGAATCAACACCACCACTCAACGCAACCATCACTTTTTCCATAAAAAGATCCTTAAACTATCAAAGGCATTCACCGTTATGATGAATGCCTTGGTAGAATTATTTAAACATTTACGCCTGCTCAATAGCCCATCATCACAATCAATGATGACCAATGCAACATTCAACATAAGGGCAATCATCAAGATCAACACCTGAAGTGAGCATTGGGCTCATTTCACGTAGTTTCAACACGATAGCAGGGAGAACCTCAAGTAATCTATCAACTTCTTCCAGCGTATTTTGATCACCAAAACTAAAGCGTAAGCATGAATTAAGCAACCATTTATCCACGGACATAGCAATCAAAACATGAGAATGTGCATCACTACCAGAGGTACAAGCAGAACCCGATGAGGCAGCGATACCATACATATCGAGATGCAAAAGAAGCCCCTCGCCTTCAATAAATGAAAAGCCAAGGTTCAGCGTGTTCGGTAAACGAGATTCCATATGACCATTAATGATCACATCTTCAATCTGATCCATAATACCGTATTGAAGTCGGTCACGAAGTTGTTTTAACTTTTCCACTCGCTGGAAAAAATCTTGCCCAGCTAACTGACAGGCTTTGCCCATTGCAACAATACCAGCCACGTTGTGTGTTCCTGCCCGCAAACTCTGCTCTTGGTGTCCACCATGAATATGTGAGGTAAGTGACGTGCCACAGCGAATAAACAGCGCACCAACACCTTTAGGAGCACCAATTTTGTGGCCTGACATCACTAAAAGATCAACGGGACATTTCTGCATATCAATTTCTACTTTGCCTAAAGCCTGAACTGCATCAGTATGAAATTGAACTTTATGTCGTTGCGCTATTTCAGCAATCTGTTGAATTGGAAAAATAGTGCCGGTCTCATTATTCGCCCACATCACCGAAATCAAGACCGTTTTTGCTGTAATCGCCTGTTCAAGTTGATGAAGATCTATCATCCCATGCGAATCAACAGGCAGGTAAGTGACCGACCCACCCCG
The DNA here is from genome assembly GCA_001751155.1 of Desulfuromonadales bacterium C00003068. Classification (GTDB taxonomy): domain Bacteria; phylum Desulfobacterota; class Desulfuromonadia; order Desulfuromonadales; family Desulfuromonadaceae; genus Desulfuromonas. The sequence continues at coordinate 1,176 of MAXR01000043.1, forward strand.
CTCTTCAAAATAACGACAGGTATCCAGTACCGCAGGGTGTTCAACAACAGTGGTAATCACATGATTACCCTGCTGGCGTAACGCATCACAGCTACCAAGTACGGCTAAATTGTCGCCCTCACTGCCACTGGCAGTAAAGATAATCTCTTCCGGGTGAGCATTAATCAATTGTGCGACCTGCTGGCGCGCCTCTTCGATAGCCCCTTTCACGGCACTACCCGCCCAATGGAGACTCGAAGGATTACCAAAAAGAGTTTGATAGTAAGGGAGAAAAGACTCAAGCACTTCGGCAGCAACCGGAGTGGTTGCATTGTTATCAAAATATATCTTGTCCAACTTCTAATCCTCCAAGACCATCATTTTTTCTTGGCTAACATCTACGTTATCACGACTGGCAATAAGGAGTTGTGCCTCGTTGGTTAAATCTTCGATCGAAATAGCAGAAAAATATCCACGAATATGTTTACTGAGTCCAGCCCATACAGAATGAGTCAAACACTCCTCTTCGCAGGAACATTGCCCCATATCATCCATACAGGATACGGGAACCAACGTTTCTTCAACACTATCAATAATTTGATCGAGTGAGATTTGCGCTGCAGGAACCGCCAACGCGTAGCCGCCACCAGGACCACGAACACTGACAACTAACTTTCCGCGACGCAGTTTAGCAAATAATTGTTCAAGGTAGGTCAACGAAATATTCTCGGTGCGGGCAATTTCGCGAATTGATATCGGCGAGCCCTTATGGTCCAAACTTAAGCGAACCATCGCTCGTACTGCGTACTGAGACTTTGTAGAAAGACGCACGTTAGCCCTCCTTCGAACAGGTTTGAGAATCCTTCAACTGACATTGCAATAACTCATGTTCCTGTTGAAGTTGATTCAGCTGTGTCTCGACCTTACGTATATGTTCAAACAAACAACTAATCGCTTGAGCCTGTGGATCCGGAAGGTGCCCATGTTCTAAGTCGAAGCGCTGTTGTTTAAACTGTTCCTGTCGCTCCTCTTCACTCAGAACCATGCGGCCAGGGACGCCAACAACAGTCGCTTGATCGGGAACCTCTTTCACAACAACAGAATTCGAGCCAATCTTACTGCCCGAGCCAACCGTAAAGGGACCGAGAATTTTTGCCCCCGAGCCAATCACCACATCATCACCTAGGGTCGGATGACGTTTCTCTTTTGCCCACGATGTCCCACCAAGGGTTACACCATGATAGAGGGTACAGTTATCACCAATCTCTGCGGTTTCACCAATTACAACCCCCATGCCATGGTCAATAAAAAAACCACGACCGATTTTGGCACCAGGATGGATCTCAATCCCCGTTAAAAAACGACTTAACTGTGATACACAACGAGCAATAAAAAAACAATTCAACTGCCATAATTTATGGGCAAAACGGTGGAACTGTAACGCATGAAAGCCTGGATAACAGACAACCACTTCAAGGGTAGATCGCACAGCAGGATCACGTTGAAAAACAGCCTGAATATCTTCACGAAAGGTTCTAAGCACAATATCTCTCCCTGTAGCTGACCTTAATTGGCCTTTAATACAGGTAACATTCCAGACTGTTCTTGTCAACTATCAAGCCTTCAAGCAACAGCGATATCGCCATTCATTGTACCAAAAGAACAGTAATCTAATATTATCCGCCTTGTAAAAAACGTTTATAGGCCGGATTATTGGTTTCCTCTACATGGTAGTAACCCAAGGCATCGAGAAAATCGTTCAACTCACCATGTTGATCTGCTGGCAATTCAAGGCCAATGAGTACTCGACCAAAATCTCCCCCCTGTGCTCGATAGTGAAAAAGAGAAATATTCCAACTGTTACCCATCGCTGCTAAAAAACGGGTCAAAGCTCCAGGTCGCTCAGGAAACCAGAAGCGATACAAAAACTCCCCTTCAACTTGGCGAGAATGACCGCCAACCATATAACGGATATGCGTTTTAGCCAGATCATTGTCTGTCATATCTAAGCAATTATATTCCTCATCACTTAGCGAGTTCGAAAAGTCTTGGCGCTCTTGACTGTCTTTGACGGACAAGCCGACAAAAATATATGCTTGTTTACGGTCTGAGAGGCGATAATTAAATTCAGTAATATTTCGGCCATCTAAAAAAGTGGTACAAAAATGACGTAATGCACCGGGTCGTTCTGGAATCGATACCGCATAAAGAGCTTCCTTCTTCTCACCGATTTCCGTGCGTTCAGCAACAAAGCGCAACCGATCAAAATTCATATTCGCGCCTGAATTTACCGCGACAAGATGCTGTCCATGCAGATCGTTTTCCTGCACATATTTTTTNNGCTCCTGCGGGTTCAACAATTGAGCGGGTTTCCTGATAAATCGTTTTGATGCCGCTACAGATCTCATCCGTTGAGACCTGAACCATATCGTCCACATATTTGCGACAGAGTTCAAACGTTCGCGTACCCACTTCACGAACCGCAACACCATCAGCAAATATGCCGACTGAATCGAGCTTAATGCGTGAACCAAAGGCTAACGAGCGCGACATAGCATCGCTATCCGTAGGTTCGACACCAATAATCTTCACATCGGGACATACAGCCTTAATAAAACTGGCAATTCCGGCAATCAATCCGCCACCACCGACCGGAACAAAAATCGCATCGAGTCGACCAGCACTTTGGCGTAAAATTTCATCGGCGACAGTTCCCTGCCCGGCAATGACAAAATCATCATCAAACGGATGGATAAACACCCGGCCAGTTTGTTTTATCAAAGTGTCACAATATTCAGCGGCCTCTGAATAATTATCTCCATACATGACAACCTCTGCGCCATAACTACGCACGGCTGAAGTTTTGATTGCTGGCGTTGTCGCTGGCATCACAATCACCGCGCTGGTTCCCACTTGCTGTGCCGAAAAAGCAACTCCTTGAGCATGATTACCGGCTGAGGCAGCAATAACACCACGTTTCTTTTCTTCGTCACTGAGTTGAGCAATTCGATTATACGCACCACGAATCTTAAATGAGAACACGGGTTGTAGATCTTCCCTCTTCAACCACACGTGATTGTCGAGCTGTTTTGATAAATCCGTAGCAGCTTCAAGCGGTGTTTCTTGCGCAGCATCATAAACACGGGAGGTTAAAATCATTTTCAATATATTTTGCACAACGAAACCCTTTCGTAAAAAACAGTGAATCGAGTTCTACCATGTCATTTTAATACGGTCAAACATACAAAAGGAGCGACCCGATGGCCGCTCCTTTTGAAACTTCGAGTTATCAATTTAAAGTTTAGAACTTACCAAATTCGTCATCGTCTAAAGAAATTGACGTCGGTGCAGAATCCCAACCAATGGGCGCAGAAGGTGCTTGCCGTTTTGGTGCCGGAGCCTGATACGTTGGCTGTGGTCTAAACTGCGCCGACATTGGTGCTCCCTGCTTCAGAACGAAACGTGCCAACATCTGGCGTAATTGATCGGCCTGACTCGACAACTCTTCTGCCGCGGCAGCACCCTCTTCAGCACTGGCCGTATTCTGCTGTGTCACTTGATCAATCTGACTTAAGCCAATCGTTACCTGCTGAATTCCTTGAGCTTGCTCAGTCCCTGAAGCGGCAATTTCAGACACTAGATCAGATACCTTGACAATACTTTCAAGAATTTCTTTAAATCCTTCAGCAGTGCGATCCGCAATCGTCGCACCATTCTCTGCCTTCTTGACTGAACCTTCGATCAATTGCGCCGTTTCACTTGCTGCCTTAGCACTACGGGCTGCTAAATTACGAACCTCTTCAGCAACAACCGCAAACCCTTTACCATGCTGACCGGCCCGTGCAGCCTCAACCGCTGCGTTTAAGGCGAGCAAGTTAGTTTGGAAGGCAATTTCGTCAATGACCTTGATGATTTTAGCAATATCTTGCCCTGAAGCGCTAATATCAGTCATGGCACGAATCATCTCTTCCATATTGCTGCTACCACTATCCGCTGCCGCACTCGCCTGACTTGCAAGCTGGCTGGCCTGGTGCGCACCATCAGCACTTTGACTTGTTTGACTCGACAGTTCTTGCATCGAGGCCGAAATCTCCTCGAGGGAGCTCGCCGATTCGGTTGCTCCTTGCGACAACGCTTGACTTGAATCGGAAACCTCTGTTGAGCCTGAAGCAATTTGCTCACCAGCCATCTGCACTTGCGACATGATCTCATTCATGTCATCGCCTAAGCTTTTGAGTGCGCCACGAATCTCATCTTGATCACTGTGAGGCTTGACATCAATAGCTAGATTACCTTGAGCGAGCTTTTGTAATGACGCAACAATGTCATTTTGCAAACTATCTGCAAAGGTATCCATCGTATCAGCCATCTGGCCTACTTCATCTTTTTGGTGTAGATTCATCCGTTTTGAAAGTTCGCCATTCTTTAAATGGCTGAGCATGTCAACGGCATGATTGAGTGGAATTGAAATACCGCGTGAGACAAAGACAATCAACACAATTGCAAACAAAATTACGAGGCTTAACACAACCGTAACAGCGTAAAATATTGAATCCGTTATCGCTTGAATATCATCAAGATAAAGACCCCCACCAACAATCCAGCCCCAATCGGATTGAAGTTTCACGAACGAAACTTTATCAACAGGGGTAGCAAGCCCTGGTTTAGTCCATTGGTAATTAACATACCCCTGACCTTGCTGTTTCGCGATTCGCGACATTTCAACAAAAAGAGCTTTACCATTTGGATCAACCACAGAACTTAGGTTTTTACCATCTAATTTGGGCTTTATTGGATGCATCACCATTGCTGGAGTGACATCTTGAATCCAAAAATAATTGCTGTCATCAAAACGGGTATGCCTAACCGCTGACTTGGCAGCGGTTTGAGCCTGTTCGCGGGTCATTGCTCCACTTTTCTCTAACGATACATAGTGGTCAACAACACCCCAAACACCTTCAACCGTGTGCTGGATTTCAACCTGTTTTGCGTGATGAAGGTTATCTTTCAGCTGAAGGTAGACCCAGCCAATGGTAAGACTAAATGCAATGATCAATGCAAAACTTAATACAAAAATTTTCTGAGATACTCTTAGATTTTTCATGGGTCCCTTTTTAATAAAATAAATATCACTCAAGAATATTGTTACAACTCATACGGCTATAGAAAGTCTCAATATAATTAATCAACAATTCGGATGAACAAAAATCAATTGTGT
>MAXR01000043.1:6398-6839 GCA_001751155.1 Desulfuromonadales bacterium C00003068
AGCAACAACAAGTTTAACGGGCTTCTTTAAGCTATTAATCGTATCTAAATAGTGCGTTCCCGACAACCTCTCTGATTTGTTTTTACCAAGTGAAAAATAATCAACTACGAGAAATAGATCATAAAAATCTTCATTTCTTGCAGCATTTTCAAGGTAATTCACAGCATCTGGGAGGACGTCAAAAGACTTCACCTCCCAACCAGCTAGGTGAAGCAGAAAGCCCACCACCTTCAGCCGTTCAGGTAGTGCTGCAGTAATAATGACTTTTTTCATCTCATCACCTTAACCGTAAGTATTCGTCAACATAATTCTGATTGATCTTCATCACTACTAGGAAGTCAGATGAAGCCAGCACCAACGATAAGGTCTTGTAATTACGTCAAGATAACATAACTAACACCAAACTCAAACCTTGGCACGACCAAACATGGCAAAATTAAC
>MAXR01000043.1:6873-8044 GCA_001751155.1 Desulfuromonadales bacterium C00003068
AAACAAGCCACATTGAGGAGAATCTTCACTTCGTCCCCAATCTTACCCAACCCTTTAATATAACCATCATCTGATTTAGTCAGTGGAGCTGCTGCTATTTTACCTTCAGCGATCTCCACAACCTCATTGACCCGATCAACCAGCAATCCGACGGTAAGATCATCGACAGTGACAACAATAACGCAGGTCCGATCATCATAATCCCGCTGTTCCATGTTAAAGCGCAACCGAACATCCATAATCGAGATAACCTTGCCACGCAAATTGATAACTCCGCGAATATAATTTGGCATATCGGGTACTTCCGTAATTTTTTGAACCCCAATAATTTCAATTACATCGCTTATATCTATACCAAAATCTTCTCGGCCAATATGAAACGTTAAAAAAAGATCCTTTTGGGCATTTTCCGCACCAAAACATTCATCATTAGTCATAATTTCAGCAGTATTTCCATTCATACTTACCTCCTCGGCAATCGGTTACGACACAGCTTCAAACTGATTACGCTTCTAGCCAGCCAATCTCATTAATACTACGAACTGCGCGTAATTTTGGCTGAACAGCCTGCCAAGTTACCTTGAATCCAAAAATAGTTTCTGTCAACAAATCGTGTATGACGAACGGCATCTTTAGCTGCAGTTTGTGCTGCACCATGAGACATCACTCCACTTTTTGCTAACCTTGAATAATGATCGACCACACCCACACACCCTCTACGTATGCTGAATTTCAACGTGCTTTACAGGGGTTAAATTAACTTTTAAACGAGAATAAACCCGAGAATAAACCCAACCGATTGTCAGGCTAAAAGCGATAACAAGTGTGAGACTCAATACAACAAATTTGTGGGAAACCTTTAAATTGTTGATAATACCTTCTGTGAAATAAATCGCTTTTAACGTTATCCTCAACATAATGTCGTATCGATAACTCATACAAACGTTATGATCAGAATAAGATCTCTGCCTTATTACCTAGCATTAGCTATGCCAACTATAGGCACAAGACATAACATATTAATATCACAGCTATTTTATGGAGCATATTGTTTGGTAGATCAAAAAAAATGGCTATGCAATATCACATAGATGAATGGACATAGGGGAGTTGAAATCGTTAAAACTCCAGCCAAAACAGGAGTTTTGCTCAAGCTATAACAGAATGCAAA
>MAXR01000044.1 GCA_001751155.1 Desulfuromonadales bacterium C00003068
GGAGGGATACTACATTTTACCTGCCCAGGAATTTCTTTCAGAAAATGAAACACCAGAATTTGTTATAGACAACGAGACCTATTCGAATGATACTTTCTATCCGTCTTATGATGCCTCGATTGGAGAACCTGTAATAATGAGAGGACATAGAATTACTTCATTAATTCTCTACCCTGTTCAACACAATCCAGTTAAAAAACAGTTAAGAGTGTATTCAAAAATTGAAGTCAGGATTAATTATGATCAACCCGCACAAATCGAGGGCATCGAAGAAAGACTTGAATCCGAAGCATTTGAATCGTTGTGCGAATCTTTTATCCTCAACTATAAATCTCCCGACAAATATTTAACACGAAGATATAAGTCTGTAGGGAGTCCCAGTGTAGACTATCTGATAATAACCCATGATGATTTCTTCAACCAAGTTGGAACTTTAGCAGATTGGAAAGAGAAGAAAGGCTTGAGGACAAAGATAGTAAAAACATCAGATATATCTTCTCCCGCTCCTCCGACCGCAGCTGATATCACAGATTATCTCCAGAANNTTATCTCCAGAATGCATACGATACCTGGAACCCGCCACCGACATATGTCCTATTGGTAGGGGACTCAGAATTCATCCCGACACACTATCAAACTCCGCATCCATGGGCACATGACAATGATGATGTCCCCACAGATCTTTATTATAGTACACTTAATGGAAATGACCATTTCCCGGGCATCTTTTTAGGTAGGATTTCCGTTGATACTGCAGCAGAGACCACTACAATAGTCAATAAGATCCTCGATTATGAACGAGATCCTCCAAATAATGCAAATTTTTATAATGATATATCGTTATGCGCTCATTTTCAGGATCGGGATAATGCCACTACTCCAGTGGATGAAAGGGATGGTTTCGAAGACAGACGATTCATATTAACATCTGAAGAGGTTCGTGATTATCTGTTAACACAAGGTTATGATGTAGAAAGGATCTACAACACAGATGCTGGCGTAAATCCAACGAATTATAATAACGGAGTTTATGATAATGGAGATCCTCTGCCTGCTGATTTACTTATGCCTGGCTTTGCCTGGGATGGTGACACAGCGGATGTAACCGCTGCTTTTAATGCCGGACGATTTATTATGAATTTCAGGGATCATGGAGGGAAGACAGGATGGGGAGATCCGGACTTCCATAATGGANNTATCAGTAGTATTCAGTATTGCCTGTCAATGTGGTTGGTTTGATGGTGAAACAGACCCGTATGCCGGGAACACCGAATGTTTCAGCGAAGAAATTCTTAGATATGGTTCAGGAGGGGCGGTTGCGACTATTGCTTCCACCCGGGACAGTCCGAGTGGCTATAATGATGCTCTCATGAGAGGCTTTTTCGATGCAATGTGGCAGGATTTTGATCCTACAATGACGACGGGGGCTATGTTTGAGCTTGGTCAAATTCATACTTATGGGAAACTTCTTATGGCCGTGAATACTACGTTTGCTACCGCAAGTAGAGAACTGCTGGTATATGAAGAGTACCATATCTTTGGCGACCCGGAAATGTGGATATGGACAGAACAGCCCCAACCTCTTACCGTGACTCACCCATCCACAATAGGCTCTGGTGGGTCTCAGAAGTTCGTAGTGAACGTCACAGATGGTGTGAACCCTGTATTGCATGCACTTGTCGGTTTACAGAAAGACAATGATGTGTACCCACTTGGATATACCGATGCAGGTGGACATGTAATCTTTGACATCATACCATATACTGGGGGGAATTTAAATATTACCGTAACCAAGCATAATTATTTACCCTATGAAGGGAACATTGCAGTCACCGATAGTGGGGCAAGTATCACAATGTCGCCTGATATTGGACCCCCTACTATTTCTTTCACTATAAATGGTAGCAAATTTGATGGCGGGGAAACAGTGAATATTGATTTTGGCGGTACTTCCATTGGCTCAGCTTCTGCAAGCGGCGGTAGCTTTTCCAAGTCCTTTACTGTTCCTTCTGTACCAGAAGGACCAACCAATGTTATTGCCGTTGGTCAAAGTTCTGGTCGAGCTGCTGTTGCGGTCTTTAATGTTCTTCCAGATCAACCTCTACCAGATCCCTATACTTACTCTCAGTGGGATTCTACGACATGGCATCTTAATCCATCTGGAGGGGATCCCGTTTGGAATAATCCATGTATCCAG
>MAXR01000045.1:0-9979 GCA_001751155.1 Desulfuromonadales bacterium C00003068
AGTCGCTAACAATAATGAGCGGGAATTGATTGATACTATCCGTAGCGCTGAAGAATGCGCCCAGTTGAGCCATCGTCTGCTGCGGCACACTGTCGTGATCTTGGCAAGCAGGTCCTTGGAGGATCAAGATACCTGGTTGAGCGATATGTGGAGCGTTAAAACCGTCCGGGAGGCGTAAATCTACAGGGAGCTCAGTTGGTAAGGTGCGCAACTCAGGGCCACTGGCAGCAATGACCACTTTGGAGCCACGGTTTAAGCCTCTGCCACTGTAATCAAGGGTGTCGATGGTGGTGCAAGTTTGAAAATGGAGATCACGGCACCAATCGCAACGGCGCAAAACATGGCCAATGAATTGATCAATGTGATGCAGGTCGAGTTGCGGGCAATCGCCACTGTTGGCAATCATCAGGTATTTGGCTAACGATAGTTGCCCTTGCCCTAAAATAGCATTGGCCTGCGTCAACAACTCTTGCGGCTGCTGGTCATCACTGTAGGGTGTATAACGCTCGCTACCTAAGGCCAGTAACAACGGATGCACTCCTGCAGCGTCGACGGCGTGAACGGCTTTAATGCCGGGCAGTACTGTAGGAATTAAATCGCCAGTGAGTTCATGGATGAAGGCGCCAAAACTGGTGTCCTCCTGTGGTGGTCGACCAACAGAGGTAAACGGCCAAATAGCATCGCTACGGTGGTAGACCGCATCAACCTGCATAACGGGAAACTCGTGCGTCAAGCTATAGTAGCCTAGATGGTCACCAAAGGGGCCTTCGGGGCGTGTAGCCGTGGGGTCGATAGATCCGCAGANNTCGGCAGGAAATGGTAGATCGGCAGGTTGCACCATCGCCATACGATGGCCGCCAAGCAGACCCGCAAAAGATAACTCAGGCATCCCCTCGGGGAGAGGCATCACTGCCGCAACGGCCATACTCGGTGCACCGCCGATAAAAATGTTAACAGGCAGTCGTTGATCACTCTGTTTAGCGCTGTTGTGATGAACACCAATGCCACGGTGGATTTGGTAGTGCAGACCAATCTCTTTATTCTGGATGTAGTCATTACCGCCCAGTTGAACACGGTACATACCGAGGTTGGAATGGCGCAAGCCGGGTTGTTGCGGATGCTCGCTGTAAACTTGGGGCAGGGTGATGAAAGCCCCGCCATCATCAGGCCACGAAACCAGTTGCGGCAGTTGGTCAATGGTGGTCTGTTTTGCTAGACTGGCCCCATCTTTGACCCGTTTGGGTAACAGATTCCATGCCCCGCGTGGTGCCGACATAAATTGCCATGGCCGTTTTATCACCGCAGCTGGGTCGAGTTTGGCATCAACAAGACGTTGGACGGTGTCGAGGGTATCGCGAAAAATAAAACGGGTGCGCTCCAAGGTGCCAAACAGGTTGCCGAGCATTGGAAACTGACTGCCTGTGACGTTGTTAAACAGTAGTGCAGGGCCACCCGCAGCATAGACACGCCGTTGGATCGCACCAGCTTCCAGATGTGGATTGATCGCCTCGTTGATACGGATCAGTTTGCCGTGTTGTTCTAGGTCGCCAACGCAAGTCTGTAGATTTTTATAGCCCACAACAAATCTCCTAAAACGAATTAATGCGGCGAATGAATGAATTCAGCAAGCCGTAGCTGCGGCGATTAAATTCAATCGCTAAACGTGGTAGATGCCATAAGTCGGGTTGGTCTTTCTCTTTGACAAAGGCCCCTGTGGCCTTAATTCGTGTTCCTGGCCGTAAGATTCCAGCAAACTCACTTTCAAGTGTTTCGATCTGTTCGCTGCTAAGTGACTTATTTAAACGAATAACAAGAAGTTTGTCGACGTATCGGCTTGAGTGATAAGTCCTATAGAAAGAGCGGATCACTTCGAGGGCTTCTTCAGCACTGCGAGTAATGGTAAATAGACCGAAGTCTTCGCCTGAAATTAATCCCTTTGTCAACATGGTATCGCGGGCAAATTCGAGCCATTGTTCCCAGTAGCTGCCCTCGTCATCATCTATTAAAACCAACGGAATCGGCGGATTTTTGCCTGTTTGTAGTAGTGTTAGTGCTTCCATCGCTTCATCCATGGTACCGAAGCCACCAGGAAACAGGGCAATGGCATCGGCTTCTTTTAAAAAGGCAACTTTGCGGTTGAAAAAGTATTTGTACATCAACACGCGATCACTGTCTTGCATGATGATGTTGGTGTCTTGCTCAAAAGGTAACTGGATGTTAACGGCAAAGGAGTTTTCGGCACCAGCCCCTTCATTGCCAGCTTGCATAATGCCACCGCCACCGCCAGTAATGACCATATAATTGTTCTGTGCCAGCAGTTTGGCAAAGGTCAAACACTTTTGGTAGATAGGTTGGTGCGGTTCAGTGCGGGCAGAACCGAAGATTGTGACCTTGCGCCGTGAGCGGTAGGGGGCAAAAATCTCACTAGTATAGCGCATCTCTTTCATGGTGGTACGGATCAGCTTTAGGTCAGCAAGATAGTTGTTCTCTTGGCCAACTTTGAGGGCGCTGAGGATCATTTCGCGAATAATGTAGGGGTGGTTAACACCGACATGATCAATCAGTTCATCGACAAGGGTGTCGATCTTACCATTACTACGTGTGAATTTAATATCCATAGAGACGAAGTTGGCTCCTGAAAAGATCGCTACTGGTTAAAGTCTATGCGCAAGGTACTGGCTTCCCGGCATACTCTGAGATCGGATCAACAGCCCCTGTAAACTCGAGCCCACATAGCGTTGATCAAAGGCGGTATAGTGTTCGCGCAGTTGCCGTTCAAAAGTGTAGAATCTCTTTTGATCTTCATCACTTAAACACTCTTCGATGGTGTCGCAAATAAAAGTAACGCAGTTAAATGGACGCGATTCTACGGATAAAGCGCAACCCTGATCGGTTAGAAATGGGCAGGTTTGACTAAAATCGGCTGCAGGGAGGGTGCGATCAAGAAGGCCGCTGAGAACGTTCGCCAAAGTCATGTGATTATTGCCCCGTTCGCAACACGAACCGAGGCAACTTTGACAATGCTTCAAACCCTGTGCTTGAACAAATAGGGCGTGAAGCTGTCGTTGCAATTGATGGATGTGGGCGATCTGTTGCTCAATCCATTGACGTTCCGATTCGGGCAAGCAGGAAAATTCCTTGCTTATCGCAACGGTTATATTTTGCCAGCGTTCGCTGGGCGATACGGTACTCGTCATAAATTCATATCATCAAACGAGCTGGATGAAACAGGGCTCGTTTCTTAGTTGAAGGTGGTCGAAGAAGCCCGTAAGCCGGGTCTTGTACCTGATTTTGGTTACCCAATATCAGGGGACGATCATTCCTCTAGGACCGCCGTTGCCGACGGCCTCAAGCAGCCAACCCAGAAGCTTCAGGCGGGTAGCCTTCAAGCGCCTCTCTATTTGGCCTTGCTCCGGATGGGGTTTACCTAGCCCCTGATGTCACCATCAGGGCTGGTGAGCTCTTACCTCACCCTTTCACCCTTACCTGCCAGTGGCAGGCGGTCTTCTCTCTGTGGCACTAGCCCTGGGGTCACCCCCGGTTCCCGTTAAGAACCATCCTACCCTATGGAGCCCGGACTTTCCTCCCGTTTCTTGCGAAACCGGCGATCATCTGTGCTTCTTCGACCATGTTTCATTTCTTTATTGCTTGCAGGAGGTGGTTAGCCTTCCATGGGGCGAATAAAGAGGAGACGGTTGCAGTGTGGGCAGCTGTCAATTCCCTGTTTTTTAAGCATTGAGTTAAAAAACTGTGGTGGTAGGTGCATATTGCAGCCTAAACAGGTGCCTTTTCGCGCTTCAACAAGGGCAGAGCCTTTGCGGCGAACCAAAAGCAGCTCATAGTTCTTGCGGATTTTAGCGGGAACATTTTCAGCCAAGCCTTCTCGTTTGCCATCTTCCGATTTCAGAGAGTTGTCAATTTTGGTTAGTTCTGCTTCGATCTCACTGGCACGACTTGTGTTGCTCTGTTTCAAGTCGTCGAGTTGTTGTTGCTTTTCAGCACGATCTTCTTCAAGGGTGACAAATGCTTGTTCACTGCCGTCTAGCTGGTCCTGAAGGTCCTTGCATTGTTTCTTAGCAATATCAACCTCTTTTAAAACAGCCAAATATTCTTTTTGGGTTTTAATTTCAGGGAGGCGAGATTCAGCCTTTTCGACGTTGTCCATCTCTTGCAACAGCCCTTGATTTACTTCACCACGGTCTTGTTTGATTGCATCAAGTTCTTTGTCGAGTTGCTCAATAAGTTTTACGAGCTTTGCTGCTTGAGCATTGAGAAGTTCTTGTTCTGCGCGCAGTTTTTTTTGTTGGTTGCGCCCTTTGATGATCACTTGATCAAGTTCCTGTAAGTCAATTAGCAGCAGTACGTCTTCTTTCACCCTGTTACCTCCGTGGTCGATTGTATATTTACGTGCTTAATGAATAGGTTTCGCATCTTTAAATAAACGTGAAAGGATCACGCTCTTCTGGTGCGACAATATATTGAATGGGCCAAGCCCGTTGTTGCGCGTGCTGTTCAAGCTTTTCTGCTAAACCCTTTGCCATCAGTTGCTCTGTGGCAAAGTGGCCAGCATCAATTAAAGAGATACCGAAAGATTGGGCTGTTTGAGCTTCATGATATTTGATGTCGCCAGTGACGAGAACATCCGCTCCTTGACGAGCTGCTTCACCAATCAACATCGCCCCACTGCCACCACAAACGGCGATCTTGCGGACTGGCGCATCAGAATTACCGACAATTCGGATCCCATTGCAGCCAAGCTGCTGCTTGCAGTCGTTGGCAAATTCCGCTAATTTTTTTTGTTTGGCGATGGTTCCAATTCGACCGAGACCAATATCGCAGCGTTGATTTTCTAGTGGGATCAGGTCGTAGGCAATCTCTTCGTAAGGGTGCGCTTTAATCATTTTTGCCACCACTCGATTGATCTGTGCGCGCGGCACAATGGTTTCGAGGCGTATCTCGGCTGTTTTCACTTGTTCACCAACGGTGCCGATATGGGGTGTACATCCTTCTTGAGCGCGAAAAGTCCCGATTCCTTGATGCTGAAATGAGCACTGATCGTAGCGCCCAATGTGTCCAGCTCCAGCGTTAAACAGTGCCAGCGAAAGCATCTCAGCGGATTCAGGTGGAACAAACACGACAAGTTTAATGAGGTCTCCCGGCTTCGGCATCAACAGCGGCTTGGTGTGCTTAACTTGAAGCGCAGAGGCTAACCAGTCGTTGAGGCCATCTGCTGCATGATCAAGGTTGGTGTGCACACTGATTATTGCAAGGTTATTGCGGATGGCTTCGAAGAGAATTTGACCTGTTTCGCTGTCGGTAGATATTTTTTTGAGTGGCTTGAATATCAGTGGGTGGTGAGTAATGAGGGCTTGACATTGCTGCGCTATGGCAGACTGAATGGTGCTGGGGGTTGGATCAAGGGCGATCATGGTTTTGCTGATGTGTTGTTTAGGGTCACCGACTTGCAGTCCAACATTATCCCAGCCTTCAGCTAGGTCCTGTGGGTAGTGGCTATTGAGGAGACCGATCAAATCCTGCAGCCGAATGCTGGGTGCTTTTGTCATCATAGTACTCGTCAAAAAAAGAGAGTGCAACTCTGGTATCGTTGCACTCCCTTTATTTTATTGCATTTATGTTGGTGGCGAAATCGCCTTCGTATCTTAAACATTAGTTCCCTTTGTCGTCTGTATAAAGTGGTGGGCCCACCAGGACTCGAACCTGGGACAAACCGGTTATGAGCCGGTGGCTCTGACCAACTGAGCTATAGGCCCACATGAAAACAGAGGATCTAATTTAGATGATTCTTTTACGTTTTGTCAAACAAAAATAACGCTTTATCGACAAGTAACGTCTTTTCACCTCGGTTTATTGTTCTAACAGCTGTTGGACTTGACGACCTATTGGGAGCAACAGCTGGCTAGTACTGCCTGCGCAAGGAGGCTGTCGGACAACCTCTTAGACAAAATGGGCTGACGCATCGCCTGAAGCGTTGTACTATGAAGCTATGATGATACACTTTAATTGGTGAAAATGGAGGGTTTTATGCGAATTACAATTTTATGTGAAAATAGTGTTGGTCGGGCGATTCCCGCGATAGGCGAGCATGGCTTCGCGTGCTGGATTGAGATGGATGGTAAGCATTATCTTGTTGATAGCGGCCAAGGTTTAGGAGTTATTAAAAACGCTCACGTGCTAGATTTGCCTCTCAATCAGTTGAGTGGAGCGGTTATCAGCCATGGACATTATGATCATGTTGGCGGTTTGGATCAGGTGTTGCGTCATGTTGATGGTCTCGAAGTTTTCGCACATCCAGATGTTTTTGCCGAGCGCTATTCACAGGGATCCCACAACCTGCGCTTTTTAGGCATTCCGCAACGCCGTGAGCTGCTTGAAACGTTGGGTGCGCGCTTTACCTTTACTCCAGGATTTCAGCAGATTGCTGACAACCTGTATGTTACCGGTGCGATTCCACGCGATACGGATTTTGAACTGGGCGATGCAAATCTCGTACAGCGTAACAGTGATGGCCAGTTTGAACCTGACCCCTTTAATGATGATATGGCTGTGGTGGTTGAAAGTGCTAAGGGGTTGGTGGTTGTTCTTGGCTGTGCCCATGCTGGTATCATTAATACTCTTGACTACGTCTGTAAACAATTTGACCGTGATGAGGTCTATGCCGTTGTTGGTGGTACGCACCTTGGTCCTGTCAGTGCCGAGCAATTTAATCGTACCCTGATAGAGCTGAAGCGTTTTAATATTCAAAAAATAGGTGTATCGCATTGCACAGGTCAGCCCCGTGCAGCATTGCTGCGCAATGAGTTTGGTAAGCGATTCTTTTACGGATCGGTTGGCGCAGTGTTAGACCTGAATCAGTGAGCCGCCCGACGGCAAACAGCACAAGTCATTGAATCACCAAAGTATTCTAAAAATCGCCGCTTAACCCACAATGTGGAGCTAATATTTTAAGAACACTTATGCAATCCAAGCACTTGCACTCTTTATCCGCCTTGGACCCATTGTTCCAGGTTAGAGATAAATTAACACCAAATTTGTGGTGATTTGCAACACGCTCACCGCCATAGCAACGAGGAGGATGTAATGAAAAATGTTGGATTACTGCTCATCTTATGTGTTGTGTCGTTGGTTGGTTGTGCGAATCAATCAGGTGATGTTTACAGTCGCTCGCAAGCGCAACGCCAGTTGTCGGTGTTTTATGGCACGATTTTAGTTGTTGATACTGTCACCATTGAAGGGGCGCAAACAGGGTTTGGTACCGTTTCGGGCGGAGTGATTGGTGGAATTGCTGGTAACACCGTCGGTGGTGGCCATGGCCGTGCGCTTGCAACCGCTGTTGGCGCGATTGGGGGTGCGCTGATTGGTACTGCGGTGGAAGAGGGTAGTACTCGAAAAAATGGTGTTGAGATCACCGTCGAACTCGACAGCGGTGAAGTGATTGCGATCGTTCAAGAGGCCGATGATTTTTATGCGGTTGGCGATCGGGTACGAATCATTCGTGGTCCTGGTGGCGTCACACGTGTTCGTCAATAACGGTTCTTTTAGTGCGGCGAGTCACGATTAATTACTATTTAGGTAATAATGAGTTTGACTTTTGCCCATATCGGTTCTATATATAGAAAAATGAATATTGATGTGAGTAAAACTATTCTGACGGGGTGAGAGTGCCATGAAAAAAATTGAGTGGATCTATTTCCGTAAGGGATGAGTGTCATGTAAAAAAGCTCAAAAGTTTTTTGAGCAATATACTGTAGAGATCGAGGAGACTGTTGATCCGCGTAAGGAACCTATTGATTCTGAAACCGCTTGGCAGAAAATTCTAGGGGCGAAACGGATTGTTGTTGTTAAGGGAAAAGTACTTAAGGATTTGCTTGTTACTGAACGAAACCGCGAAGAGATTTTAGCAAGTGTGATTGGCCCCTCTGGAAAGTTGCGTGCTCCAACGTTTAAGGTGGGTGATTATTATGTGGTTGGATTTAATGAGGAGATGTATGTCACTCAGTTGCAAGAGTGATATGGATGATAAGCATAGTATCTGTATAAGATGACTTTTATAACGTGAAAGGAACGAGAAACATGCTGACCATTACTGATGAGGCTCGCACTGAGCTGAAAAGTATTTTAGAGCAAAACGATGGTAAATCATTACGAGTGACGATGGCAGGCTTTGGTTGAGGCGGTCCCTCTTTGGGATTGACTCTGGATGAGTCAACAGATGAAGATAAAATCGTAACTATTAATGAAATTGATGTGTTGCTTGATGCTCAGGTTGTCCGTTTTGCCGACGATCAAGTGATCCACTACGTACAAGATGGTTTCACTATTACTTCAAAAGAGGGTGGTGGCTGTGGTTCAAGTTGTGGCGGAAGCTGCGGCTAACCAAGTGTTCATATCGTTTTAAACAAAAAGAGCCGTCCTATTTAAGGGCGGCTCTTTTTGTTTTGATCTTGTTTATATAAGGACTTCTATTCTTTCCAGTCCTTTAAGTTTTGCTGAATAAACTGAATGATAGTTTCTTGAATCTCTTTTGGGTTACCTGCTGAATCAATTGGGGCGCCGAACTCAAAATAGACTTTTTTATCCGCTAAAATCGGGCCAAAATCTTTTAGTCGTTTGCCATTGCTCCATGCATCTGTTTTAAGCACTAAGGGGATAATAGGTACGTTAGCTTTACGGGCTAATTTAATGCCGATGGAATTAAATTGCTCGGCATTAAACGTGGTCGTTCGAGTTGTCTGTGGAAAAACGATCACCGACGTCCCTGCTTCAAGTCTTTCACAGCCTTGACTAAGCACTGTCTTAAGATCTTCGCGCGGATTGGTGCGGTTCACAACCACAGGGTTTCTCGATCGCGCTACATGTTTAAAAAGCGGATAATCGATAAGGCTCTTCTTGATAACGAATGCTGCAGGCTTGTAGGGAGCTATAAGTGTCGGTAGCACAAAGGTTTCCAGTGTACTCATGTGGTTACCAATAAAAACGCATGGCTCAGTATTCGCCCCAACATGCTCCATCCCGCGTACTTGAAACTGGACGCCACAGCCTTCAAGGGCTTTGACAATTTTAAAGCTGCTCTTCGCCCAGTCACCTTCAGTATAAATCCCTTGCTTAGCCATTTGAGCTGCTCTCAAAATAACGTAAAACGCTTGAGGGTAGAAGCAGGCCGTTGGAATTTTATTGCACGGCCAAATGCCGCCGTGAGTAGGTGAGTCGTAGCAGCCGTCAATTAATGGTAGTGTTATCATGGTGGTTCTCCTTGCGATCAATCAAAAAACGATAAATTAAAACAGATAAGGATCTGTCGTTGCCACGTTTAGCCGTGTAATCCTAACATCTTTTGGCCCCCTATGCTCGCATTTCACAAGTGATCAACTATATAAAGTCTAACCATTTGAAGTCGGTATGATGCTCGTAATAGGGTGATTCTTCAATAGTGGTGGTTACTGTGGGAATGTTGAAGGAGGGTGGTTAGGTGAGTATGCAGCTAAGCTCGTTTTGCGGTAATCTTCAATAAAAGATAAGTTAGGTCAAAGCTATGTTACTAATAACGATTATTGAATGAATTAGCCTTGGAGGAGATGTGGAAAATTTTGATGTCATTGTTATTGGTTCAGGTGGTGGAACAAAGATCGCCCTACCCGCAGCGAAACGTGGGTTAAAAACGGCACTGATTGAGCAAAGTTCCTTCGGTGGCACGTGTTTAAATCGCGGCTGCATCCCATCCAAAATGTTAATTTATCCCGCCGATGTCATTCTATTATTGAATCAAGCGCATCGACTCAATCTATCAATACCGCAACCGATTGATGCAGATTTTACCGCATTAGTAGAGCGAGTGAATAGCACCGTAGATCAAATGTCGCAGCGAATGGCTGATCAGGTTAGCCAATTAACCAATATTGAATTGATCAAAGGACAGGCTAAATTTGTCAGTGATAAGGTGGTTCAAGTCAATGGCAGGCTG
>MAXR01000045.1:9988-10356 GCA_001751155.1 Desulfuromonadales bacterium C00003068
GCGATTGATGGGTTAGCCGATACGCCTTATATGACAAGTAATGAGGCTCTGCGGTGTCTTGAATTGCCGAAGAGAATGATCATCGTTGGGGCAAGCTATATTGCCTGTGAATTAGGTCATGTCTATGGCACTTTTGGCACAGAGACCCATTTTTTGGTGCGCAGTGAATTGCTACGCACGGAGGATGAGGACGTTCGCAACGAATTCGCTCAGTGCTTTGAAAAACAGCACCAGATACATCAGGGGGTTGTTCCCCTTTCCGTGCGCTGGGAAGATGGACTTTTTACCGTAATGATTCGTCATCTGCACAGCGGTAAAGAGGAAATTTTAGAGGCCGAAGCACTGTTGATTAGTGTTGGCGTTGAACC
>MAXR01000046.1:0-4344 GCA_001751155.1 Desulfuromonadales bacterium C00003068
TTGCGACGCCATCAATTGGCCTCGCCCACAAACTAACCGCCCTCAATGAGCGGCATCAATGTCAAACAATCGCCATCCTGAAGCTGATCTTCCTCGCTGGCATGCGTCCCATTAATCAGGATAATCCCCAGCAATCGCCGTGACAATTCAAGGGTTTCAACCACATCGGCTGCTCGACTACCACCAACCAATGAGAAACGTTGTTCCTTAAAGCGATCAATCCGAAACACGCCAACCAATTTTACCGTAACAATCATCTCGCTCGCTTACCTCTCTACCGTCTAATACGACTCACTTACCGTTATAATAACTGCTATCGAAAAAGATGGTTAAACAAGAATTTTGCCCAATTGTAGCTATAAAAACAAGTAAAGAGTGATGGTCGGAAAAAAGTTAGCCAACAAGGAAACAGATAAAGGGTAATCACTCTTGCCCATTGACAAAAATTCTGTAATAGTCCCGAACATGTAACACAATCATCTAAGGAGAATGACGTGGACTGGAAACGTTTTTTCGATAATTTAGGCATGAATGGTACCCGCTGGCAATGGCGAATTATGCGCTGGCAACGGCAACTCAAACAGATGGCACGAGGCGAGCGAGTGCCGAACTCGAGTATCACTCTGAGTCAAGTGCTACTCATCATCAACCTCGCCCTGTTTTCGGTGATGATTCTGCGCGGAGCAACAGCAGGTATCGGCATGTCAACCTTGATGCGACCAGGAGGAGAACTTCTCGTTCAGTCTGGTGGCCAATGGTGGCCAATGGTGGTCCAAAACGGTGAATGGTGGCGTTGTATCACCTACGCCTTCACCCACGGTGGCATTATCCATCTCGGCTTTAACATGATGGTCCTTTATCAAATTGGCCCTCAACTTGAGGAGGAGATCGGTCCCAGCGGCTTTCTCACTCTATATGTGCTCACGGCACTCGCCGCGACAGCCCTCGGTTACTTCTGGCATCCGATGACCGTTGTCGTTGGAGCCTCGGGGGCACTGTTTGGCATGATCGGTTTCTCCATCACCTACTTTCACCGTATTGGTGGTCATCATGCTTTGGCACAACGCGACCAGATGCTGCGCTGGGCAATCTTTGCTTTTATCTTTGGCTTTATCGTCGGTGCCGACAATGCCGCCCACCTCGGTGGCGCTGTCAGCGGTGCGCTATTTGGTTTAATTTTCCCCATCGCCATGCGCTTACGCCGTAACCTCGCACCGTTAATCAATACCTTGGCGGTATTAAGCGGTCTCGCTATTATCGCGAGCATCGGCCTACTCATATTAAGCTGGTTTAGCTAGAGGGTACTATGGCAAAAGAGAAATTTCCAACAACAGCGGCCATCCGTCAGCTTAAACAGCACAAAGTAAATTACGCGCCACACCTCTATCCTTACGAGGAAAAAGGCGGGACACGTGCGTCCTCCACGCAACTTGGGGTCGATGAGAACTGCGTGATCAAAACCTTAGTCATGGAAGATGAGAACAAACATCCCCTGATCATCTTAATGCATGGCACCTGCGAGGTTTCAACCAAAGAACTTGCCCGCACCCTCAACGTTAAACGGATCACCCCCTGCTCACCGCAAATAGCGCAAAAGCATAGCGGTTATCAAGTAGGTGGCACCTCCCCTTTTGGCCTGCTGAAGCCACTACCCGTTTATGTTGAACAATCAATCCTTGAGTGTGGGAAAATATATATCAATGGTGGCAAACGCGGTTTTTTAGTAAGTTTGCAGGCGAACACTTTAACTCAAGTTTTGTTAGCAACGGCTGTGAATGTCGCAATTAACCACTGATAAAACCGATCAATCTCCCCTTAATCGTTTCCATCTATATCAAGAGTCCTTAAACGACAACGTCCAAACTTCTTAACCAGTTTGCAAACAACCCAAGCAGTCCTACATTAAATTCCACCAAATTAATTAGTTTTGCTGGAAAAGTCATCGACATAAGGTACTCTTATCATGAGTGTGACATCTCACTCATATGTCATTCTAACGTCCCAAGGAGGGGTTGTGAACAGAATTGGCCCAATAATGGTGTCAGGATTAATTCTGTCGCTATTGCTCGGCTGTTTTGGAAATACGCCACTCAAAACGCTTAACTACCCCTCGCAAAGCGATATCAAACATAAAAACCTTATTATTTTCCTCAGAGGACTGGGTGGAAATCATCGTGATTTCATTCGCGAAGGGTTTGTTGACAGTGTGAGGCAACGCAACCTCCCCTTCGACATGACAGCGCCTGATGCCCACTTTGGTTACTATTTTGCGCAAACAATTACCAACCGTCTTAGCATAGATATTATTGACCCAGCTAATGTGGACGGTTATGAAAAAATTTGGTTGGTTGGCGTTTCCATAGGCGGGCTGGGCTCGCTCATGTACGCCCGCGAGCACCCTGAAGATGTAGACGGTATCTATGTGATCTCCCCTTTTTTAGGCTATGAGGATATTATTGATGAGATCACAGACGCAGGGGGAGTCCAGCAATGGCAACCGGGCGAGTATGACCCTAATGAAGACTGGCAACGGATGTTCTGGCACTGGCTAAAACAATGTTCAGAGGGGCAGCAGCCAATGCCAAACCTCTACCTCGGTTTTGGCTCACAAGACCGTTTCCACCCTGCTCATCAGCTGTTAAGTGACTTGCTCCCCACAGATCATATCTTTACTATTGACGGGGAACACGATAAGAAAACGATAAAAAATCTGTGGCTACTTTTTCTTGAACATGATGTTTTGTAACGAACCATTCGTTGTCAAAACAATCGACACAACTACCATTTATTATAACAATGAATAGCAAACATCTTGTTATTCTGGAGGCTTTATGTTTAGACGCTCAACAATAATGATACTACTGCTCATACTCGGCTTGTATACCGTCTCTTTAGCACAATCTACTCCGACAGGGCTATGGAGCCTTGGCGTTGCCAATGACAGTTTTTTCAATCAAGACCGCGGCTATACCAGTGGCCTTGATCTTGCGTTTACTCCAAACAGTGCGGCCTACACCATCAGCTTGGGTCAAGATATTTTCACCCCTGAAACGCGCAGCACCTTACAGCCACCACACGGAGAACATCCTTACGCCGCGTGGTTATACGTCAAAGGGGAGCACCGTTATTCCATCATCCCCACACTCTTAATCACATCGAGTTTAAGTTTAGGAACTACCGGACAGCGAGCACAAGGGAAAGAGGTCCAAGACTTTGCTCATCAAGTGCTTGATTTTAACGAATATTCAGGCTGGGACAGTCAGGTCTCAAATCGTTGGGGCTGGGTTGCCTGCGTCAAAGGACAATGGTTATTACCGTTGATTGAATTCGACAAAGTTGGTGTTGATCTTATCACCCACGTTCAAGGCCGTGGCGGTAATATTCACATTGACGGTGAAGCGGGTGCAACCGTTCGCTTAGGCTACCATCTTCCCCAACTCGAAGCACAAAAAACGACACCATCAACCAACAGCCTATACGTGACAGTTACGGGCAGTCGAAAAATAGTCGATAAAAACATCCTACTGGAGGGTGTGAACAATGGCGATTACCATGTTAAACCTGAACGCGGCGTAAATACTTTAATTTGTGGCATCCATTGGCTACATGGTGCCTATCAGGTCGACCTCGATTTTCATTTCCCTGAAAAGGAATTTAAAGGTCAGGACTACACCAACTCCTACGGAATTCTGCGCTTAAGTTACTGGTATTAACTACTTGAGCGAAACACAACACAGTATAAATAATAATGGAATCTCAGATGAGCCAAACGATAAATAGTCAGGAAGTGCAACGTACTGTCGAGGCCTTAAAAAACGCCGAAGCATTGGTCATTTGCACTGGAGCAGGGATGGGAATTGATTCAGGATTACCCGATTTTCGCGGCGACAAAGGATTTTGGCATGCCTATCCGATGTATGAAAATTTGGGGGTTAATTTTTACGATGCAGCAAACCCTATTCACTTTGCCCGTGACCCAGAATTCGGCTGGGGATTTTATGGCCATCGCACGAATTTATACCGTGCCACCACTCCACACGACGGATATTCTTTGCTCAAGGAGTGGTCAGAACATTTAAAATTAGAAACCTTTGTTGTCACCTCAAATGTCGATGGCCAATTTCAAAAGGCGGGCTACGATCCTCAACAGATATTAGAGGTGCACGGTTCGATCCACCATCTCCAATGCCTGAGGCCATGCAGTCGTGAAATTTGGCCGAACAATGAAGAGATCCCCGTTGATCTGGTGACAATGCGCGCCCAGCATCTGCCAAGTTGTCGTCGTTGCCAACAACTCGCTCGTCCCAATATTTTGATGTTTGGTGATTCAAGCTGGCTATCCAA
>MAXR01000046.1:4420-6886 GCA_001751155.1 Desulfuromonadales bacterium C00003068
CAAATTGGTTCTCCCCATATCAGCTTTGCTCGTGGCGCTTTAGAAACGTTAACCGCCATCGACCAGCAGTTGCGCTAATCGACATCGGTCTCTACTAAGTTAGCGCTAGCATTTAATAACTCGCCGAGCTGCAGAGTAGCAATATAGTTGTGCCGAATCGCGTGTAATTGCTCTACAACCTTAACCACTTCAGCAGGAAGATGGTTGAATTTTTCACTTGGGGTGAGAATGCATTGAAGACACAGCGCTTCAGTGGGTAGCGTTGGTATCACCATCTCAGTACCGCTTGACTCTTCGCACGCCACCATCACCACACCTTGCTCCTGTAAGTGACTAAGGACCTCTTGTGCCGCTTCAGCGGGCATCTCTACTTGCTCAATCAGTTCTTCGACTTCCCAACACTTCTCTCCACGAGCAAAGCGGTTATAAACCAACAACAACACCTCTAATACTTGCAGCGGTTGCCACGCTAAGGTATTGCCATGCCAAAGTAATCGGCCTAGACGTAAGCGGTTTTGATGAGCCCAACAGACCTGTAAGCCCAGCAAAGCAATCATCCACGAAAGGTAGATCCAAATCATAAAAATCGGCAATGCCGCCATCGTGCCATAGATCGCATTATACTTTGCTACGCCGTACTGAAACGTTACATATCCCCACTGGGTAATCAACCAAAGAGTACCAGCACTTATACCACCAATAATGGCCGAAACAATATTGACCTTGGTGTTAGGGATAAACATATACAGGAAGATAAAGGCTGCCCAAATAACCACGAAAGGAAGCACCTCAAATAACAACAGCAGCATATCGCCAAAAACAGGTTTATCGAGCAGCCATTGAACGAGGTCTTGATTGCGTAATGAGGTGTTCATCGAGATGGCAGCTAGCAGGAACAGCGGACCAAGGGTGACAACAGAGAAATAATCGGCAAAGCGACGAAACAATGATCGTGTTTCACTCACCTTCCAGAGGCTATTAAAGCTTTTCTCAATATTTGAGATCAACGCTAAAACGGTAAACACCAACATCACCAAACCGACCGAACCAAGGCGAGCTACGTTGGTATTGTTAATATAGTCAATAATTTTGAGGACAACATCTTCTGAAACCACTGACAGATGTTCTAACAATAGTGGTTCGATGGTGTTATGAACGCCGAGACCTTTCAATAAGGCAAACATGATCGCCAGCAACGGAATAAAAGCAAGCAGAGTGCTAAAGGTTAATGCCGCAGCTTTTTGTACACAGTCATTACGCTTGAAATCAAGAACCGCAGCAATCGGAACGCGAATAACGTTTGAGCACAACTGATCGTCGCCATCTCTCCAAACATCACTCTGGAGCCATTTGCGCGCCTGTTTCACTTGTTTCAACATAAAAGAACCCCATAGACTAAATAGAAAACATTCTCTAATTTAGCACGATTTGATCATCTTACCGATGAAAAACATGGTCAAAAAAACAAAACAGCCCCACGATTATGAATCGTGGGGCTGTTGAATAAAAAACCTATTCAATCTTTTTAGAACTTACCAAACTCATCGTCATCTAGCGAAATGCTCGGAGTCGATTGTCCGCCGCCCCAAGCATCATCACTTACAGCCACAGGTGGAACATAAGCGGGAGTTGGCGCAGCATTATAGGACGGCGCTGGAGCAGAATTCATGAATCGTGTTCCACCGCCACGACTCAAGGTAAAGCGAGCGAGCATTTCACGTAGATCATTGGCTTGAGCGGCTAACTCCTCACTGGTTGCAGCGCACTCAATAGCATTTGAGGTATTCAATTGCGTCACCTCATCAATTTGACTGAGTCCAATACTGATCTGCGAGATACCCTGAGCTTGCTCATCGGATGACGCCGAAATCTCACCCACCAAATCGGAGACTTTACTAATGCTGGTCACAATCTCATCTAAGGCACCAGCGGTATCTTCGGCAATGCGGCTACCATTTCCCGCTTTTGCTACAGAACCCTCAATGAGTGTTGCTGTTTCACTTGCGGCCTTAGCACTTCGGGCTGCAAGGTTACGCACTTCTTCAGCAACCACGGCAAAACCTTTACCGTGCTGACCTGCACGCGCCGCCTCTACCGCAGCATTCAGAGCGAGAAGGTTGGTTTGAAAGGCAATTTCGTCAATAACTTTAATGATTTTAGAGATGTCTTGCGCAGAGTGATTAATATCGCTCATAGCTTCCACCATATCATGCATTTGACGATTGCCCTTTTCAGCCATTTCTCGTGCTTGGCCGGTTAACTGATTAACCTGCACAGCATTATCGGCATTTTGCTTAGTACGCGATCCCATCTCGGCCATTGAACTGGTGATCTCTTCGAGCGAACTGGCTTGCTCCGTTGCCGCTTGTGAAAGCTGCTGACTGGTATCAGAGATTTGATCGGCACCACCAGAAATCTGCTCAGCGGCCATTTGAACCTGGCCCATACTATCATTCAGCGACGCAT
>MAXR01000047.1 GCA_001751155.1 Desulfuromonadales bacterium C00003068
TGTTCATGTTGACGACGGTAAAGGATATACGCTTTAGCCGTTTGAGCATGACCACTTTCAATGAGCTGCTTCTCAACAAGGTCTTGGACGTTTTCAACGGTCGGCACACGGTCGTCTTTGTAAATCACCTCAAGAATACCCACCACCTGCCGAACAACGACATCAGCCCTGTCCATATCCTGCCCATCGACAGCTTTGACAGTTTTTTTTATCGCTTCAGCAATTTTTCTCTCTTCAAAGATCGCCAATCGACCATCACGCTTGCGAATGTATTCCAACACGCTGTTCTCCCTTAATAAATCGCAATCGTCCTTAAAATTCAACACGACTTCGATACGTCAACAATGATCTGAACCTACCACAGCAGCAAATCACCGGACAAGAGAAAACACCATATATAGACATTAGAATTCGAGACAGACACTATATATTGTTTAATGCCTGTGGTTAACTCTGTTGAAAAGTTTGGTAACCCTGCATAAAAAAAGGGCCGAGATAAATATCTCGGCCCACACCTAATCGGTATTAAATTGTCTTCAAAACACTCCATATTTACATACTACTTCGGATAGTAGTTCAAGCTCTATGGTCATTGTGCGTTGCTGGTGTCTCTTTTTTTGAAAATAAACCCTTTATCAAACCTGCGCTAAGAATAACGCCTGGAATCAATTGTGACACCACAAACAGAGCAATAAATCCGACAAACAACCAGACCAACAATCCAGCACCTGTTCGTGTCGCAGAGGCGGCAGCAAAACCGTTGCTTGCCATGCCAAAACTTAAAATAATTAACGAAAGCATTATCCGCTTCATAGTACCCTCCACTTTTTATCTGCAACAGGTTGCGTACCCTTTGTTGCTTGTCATTGTTTCATGATAGACCACCTTAGCGGTCAGNNGCACATTAAACAGCTTAAGTAGCTGTCTTTAAAGGATTAACAATAGTCTGCGCCTTAATACCTTTAAAACCAGAACGATTTACACTCGGCAACTGTATACAATTTATATCCACAGATAACATTATCAGTGACAACCTTCCAGCGACAGTACAGCTAACAACCCTATTCTACAGACTTTTTCTACTCAACCGCTGCTGTATAATTCTGCCATACACAGATTTTCAAAAATATATTTTCACCGACAAAGCCCCCGAGTAACGTTAAGACTATTGACAGAGGTTTGCTATTACGTGTTTATTTGAAGATGAAGATCATTATACAGCGACATTATTTCAGTCGTTTCGTAATTAAAAAAAATGGGAGGGGGGAATTTACCAATGCCTGAGGATGAGATCACAACTCAACTAGCAATAATTCGACGAAAGCGCTGGCAACTATGGCTTGTTTTCATCACCTACCTACCTGCCATTGGCACTGCATTGAGCGCAACAACGGGTAACACGTGGCCAGCAATCACCGCTGGCTGCTGGGTCATTGCCGCTGGTATTGCTGGTGTCCGAGTCAGCCTGAGCCGTTGCCCCAGTTGTGGCAACCTATTTCACATGCAGGGAGTGGGCACCTCATGGGGAAAGAGGTGTCGTCACTGCAAGCTATCTCTGTAGAGTTAACACCACCCTCCACAGCACAAATTAGGCAAAAAAATACCTACTGAGTCTACGACCCAGCAGGTATTTTCAATTTCATATAAGCCGACAGTCTGCTAGGCAGCATCATCGGCATCAACAACATCGCCCTTAGAACGAAATAGCTTTTTCATAATCGAGCGCTCGCGCCGGATAGCATCAGCAGCAAAACTTCTAATACTATAGTATTCAAGACCCAAGATAGTAACTCCCGCCACTAACACAGCCAATGAATTCACCCGCAAAGCATTCGACAACAAATAAAAGATATAAAACCCGCTCAAGTAGCCGACATGCGCCCAACCGCGATAAACCTCGGTGCGATCAGATAGGCGTGACAAAGTTAAAATTAAAGCGGAAAAACTATATACAGCCAAAGCAATATTGATCATCTGCGGCGAGGGCGGCTTACCTAAAAAGTTTCGCGTCTCTTGTGAAACATTAGCAAGAAGATTGCTATCCTGAAAATAGACGGCAATCATACTGATCAAAATAAAGACCAACAGCCCCCAAAGCCCTTGACGTGAAAGGATATGCAAGGAGTCAATATGTGCCTGCATCCTCGCCAACCGCTGCTGGGAGCTTCGTGCATCACCTGAGTCTACATCAATATCTGACTTGTGCCCCAAAATGGTTCTCCATCTCGATACACCTTCGCCAATATGGCGACAGTGATCGCGCTATTCAAGCTCTTGTTTTTTAACTTTTGCAGCTAGCTCCTTTACCGTTTCAGCAATATATTCTAATTCATAACTATCTTCAAGCTCTGGTTCAGCATAAATTCCACGGCGCAATTGCTTGGTGTAGCGGTAAAGTGCATCAATAGGCAGGAGAACATTCTTTTGCAAAATGGCTGCGACCAATCCGATCGACAACAAAACAACCATAAACCAAAAACCAACCAGCACCTTTATAATCCCCTCCATGTCATGAGACAATTGTTGCTGCGACATGCCCACATCAACAATGCCTAACAGCGGTTGCTGCTCTTCTCCGACATGACATTGTGTGGTTGAACAGCCCTCCTGACGCGGGATTGGATACGACAAGCCAAGCACTTGATACTTGTCCTCACCCTCGAAAAAACGGATACGCTCAATGCCATCACCACCAAAGACCGTTTCCTGATCAGTATGGCAAACATTGCAACTCTCCGCCTTGTAATCGACAAGCTGGCCAATCTCTTGGGGGTCTTTTGAAAAACGAATCACCCCTTTTTTATCGAAAATTCGCAGATGAGCAACCCCCGGATTACTGCCAATATTCGATACGGCATGTTTTAATGCTTCATGGTCATCCTGAAGCATGTCGTAGCTAATAGAGCGGACAATAGTTTTCGCCATGCAGGCGACGCGCTTTGTGCCAGCATCCTGCATCAACACCTGAATATAGGTATAAAGCAAGATAAAGCACACCGTAATAAACGCTGCCATAATCACAGCAACAGGTATAATTGTCCGCGTTGTAATCCGTTTCGACATGATGAGATCCTCTAAAAAAATAGCGAAGCACCTTCGCGCTTCGCTACATTGTATAACAAGTTACAACAAATCAGTACAGATTAATGGTCAGAGTGATCTTCCCAGCCTGTCCACATCGGTTTAAAGTGAGCAAACGGCGTGTGGCCCAAGGTTGCCAAATAAAAGTGGGTGGGCAAGAAGGCTCCCAAAGCGCAAGCTAAGAGAAAGTGCAAGCCGGCGACAACGCGAACACCACCGAACAGAACCAGAACTTCACGTAGTGGCTCTAGGTTCATCAAAACAATCCCAGTCATGATAACCAACGGCACGAGAACCATCATGATCACCACATAAGCACCCTTTTGCATCGGATTAAACTTATTGGTCGGAGATTCTTCATGGGGGTTACTCTTGGTGCCCGTAAAAAAATAGAAGAAATAATACAACACCTGATTGATAACACCACTGGTGAGATCTTTAGTGGTTGGCACATAAAGCTTTGTCAGCATGCGCGCAATAACAGCGTAATAAAACAACCACAGTGCAAAGGATAACGCGACAACAATACCCGCAGTATGGTGAAGACGAATGGCCGCTTTATATGTGCCAAAGATATTAATAAATTCAGGGAATCGGATCTGAGCGCCAGTCACACATAGCGTCACAATTCCAAGAGCATTAAGCCAATGCCAAATCCGAACCGGTGTTGGCGTTAGGTAGATTCTCTCTTGTACGTCCATGCTAGTGTTCCTTTCTTCTGTTTTTACGAGTCAAAAAGCGCAAAGTACCATGACCAATCGGCATAGCAAACCCACCGAGCAAAATAAGCAGACCAATAATGTTCAAGGTCTTACTCCGAGTTGAACCAACCATATAAAAATCTGGGGTTCCAAACAGAGCATCTATCGTTGCGCCTTGCTCCATTGGCACGCGCTGATAGGTTCCGTCAGCCGTTGGGAAAGCCACAAAACTATTTCCCATTGAATCGGGACCCGCTGCATGGCAGTAGGTGCAATCCCAGCGGTTATCAAGAGTGTGGAAATTATGATCCACCTCTTCAGGGGTCATCATCGCCCAAAGACGTAACCCTTTTTTATCCTTGTCCGAATAGAATTCAGACAACTCATCCAAAGAAACTTCACCGCTTTGATCGAGATCAACCAAGCCCGTGATAGACTGATCACCAACATACTGTTGCAATTGTTGATAATCGACCAATTCGTAATCAGCATAAGCGCGATTATCTTGGCGCTGGGTCACATACAAGGTAATTACAAACTTATCGGACGAGATGTGACAAGAGATACAAGGAACCGAGCGAATATGGACATCGGCTTGTGGCAACCAGCGTGAATGCGACTCTTCCACATCCATTGGTTCATGGCAGTCCTGACAGGATTCATTCATCTGCAAACCAGATAAGCTCGTTGGTGGTAGCGCCTTATGAGCATTGTGGCAATCAACACAGGCTGCGTTTTCGCCGTGAGCACTTGCGGCATAGGTTTCAGCAATGGTGTCATGACAATCTTCGCAACTCGCCGACATCGTAAGTGATTGCGCGTCATCTGGATGGCCATCGCTCACTTCGTGACAACCCGCACAACCTTCTTCAGCGTGTGAGGTGTGAGCAAACAAGGCACCATCAATGGCATTGCCTTCGCCTACATCATCTGCACTGATGTGGCACTCCATACATTCATCGGTTTCCATTGCCCAAACAGGGCTACCAAAGGTGAGGCAGGCTAACATCGCAGCCAAAAATAAAATGTGTTTTTTCATTGTGTACTGAAGCTCCTTCTCCATGATTTTGCCAATTCTACATAACAATAAAATTGCAATCTTGCATTCTAGATTGCGGTTTCCACTCCCCAACTGTATACAGCACAAGCACAAGCAGAGAGCATGCCAACTTACATAACCTGCTGAGATATCGAATATTTACGATTAAATAGCCATAAAAGAGTACGCAAAACGAACTAAGATGTATACTATTTCCATACAAATTATGAGTTAGATACTTAATTCATGCAGCAGACACGCTGTAAGCAGTGAAATTATCAACACAAAAGAACTGTATAGATTCGTTATGCAGCACACTAAACACCAATCTACTGAGCAGTACTTAAGCTTAAAACCAATGCAAGTGGACCGATGAACTACGCATAGAACAGCCGGCAACCTTGACAACACTGTGCTGGTGGTATAAAAAGTGAAGTTGCTTTAAATTCCCAGCCTTTGGGCTGTCAGGAGGATAAAACCCATGTCCCAGCCGCGAATTCTAGTTGTTGACGATGAAGCTGTCATACGCCAAGCCGTTAAACGTATTCTCGAACAAGAAAACTATGAGGTTGTCACTGCGACCAGTGGGCACACGGCTTTAGAAAAAGTTCAAAATAATGATTTTACTGTTGTCATTAGTGACTTAAAAATGCCCGGCATGGGTGGCATGGAAGTGCTTAAATCAATAAAAATTCTTCAACCCAATGTTCCTGTTATCATTATTACTGGCTATGCAACCGTTGAAACAGCTGTTGATGCGATCAAAAATGGGGCATTTGACTACCTTCCTAAACCGTTTAATCCACAACAAGTTAAACAGTTGGTCGAAAAAGCGATTGACCACCATCGGGTCAATAGCGATCAAACAAACACCTGTAACACCAGCCAAGACCACCACGGATTTCATCGGTTTATTGGTGATAGCAAGGCGATGCAAAAAGTATACAGCCGAATTCTTCAGGTTGCTCCAACAGACAGTACCGTTCTCATTACCGGTGAAAGTGGTACAGGCAAAGAACTTGTTGCTCGAGCCATCCATGAAAACAGCTCACGTAAAGACATGCCATTTGTTGCCATCGACTGTACGGCATTGGCCGAAAGTCTACTGGAGAGCGAACTGTTTGGCCACGAAAAAGGATCTTTTACAGGTGCGACCCATACCAAGGTTGGCCTGTTTAAGGTTGCCAATGGCGGTACTCTTTTTCTCGACGAGATATCAAACATCAGCATGAGTTCACAAGCAAAACTCCTGCGAGTGGTTCAAGAAAGGGTGGTTACACCACTCGGCGGAACTAAACCACAACCCATTGATATTCGACTCATCTCGGCGACCAATAAAAACTTACGCGACCTTTCCACCGAGGGTACGTTTCGGGAAGACCTATATTTCCGCCTCAATACCATTCCAATTGATATGCCACCTTTACGCGACAGAAGTGGTGACCTCCCCCTATTGGTTAACTTTTTCCTACGTAAGTTCTCAGACGAGATCAGTAAGGAAATTAAAGGGGTTAGCCCTGCAGTGATGAACTTGTTAGAGGAATACGATTTCCCCGGCAACGTTCGTGAATTGGAACATATGATCGAGCGTGCCGTAGTACTGGCATCTGAAGATATGATCCAACCTGTCGATTTAGGCTTATGTGACGAAGAGATCTTAGCCCGTTGTGGCGATGCGAGCTATGTCCCCTCAACAACGGAAGAGCTGAAAGAGGTCAAGCGTCGCTTGCGCGAAGAGGCCGTTATCCCGATAGAAAAGAGTTTTGTCCTTGAAGCACTCAAGCGCAATGACTGGAATATTACTCGTGCTGCTGGCGAAGTGGGGATGCTCCGACCAAACTTTCAAGCATTGATGAAGAAACTTCAGGTATCAGCTCGCGATCGCAAGCTGGACTCGTAACAGATCAAGTAAACTAAATGCCGAGGCGATTACGCCTCGGCATTTTTATTATCATTTTCAAGAGGCAGCCGCACCGTGAATGCTGTCCCCTTCTCAACACTACTTTCTACCCGGATATCTCCACCGTGGTTCTCTACGATCCCGTACGAAACAGAAAGACCAAGCCCTGTTCCTTGCTGATCTTTAGTGGTAAAGAATGGATCAAAAATCCGTTCAAGATTCTCACCAGGGATTCCACAGCCCGTATCAGAGATGGTAATCATCAGCCACGGGTCTTCGTGCCAACTACGTATTGACAATTCCCCGCCAGTCGGCATCGCTTGAGCACCATTGATAAAAATATTCATAAAAACTTGCTCAAGTTGATTTGGATCGACTTCAAGATCAGGCAAATCAAAGTCGTAATCTCGAATAACGTTAACATCCTGAAAGAGAGTCTGATATTCAACCAAAGCCAAGGTCTTATCTAGAATCGAATTGACGGAGGTAAACGTCTTATGCGGAATCGATTCACGGCCAAAATCAAGTAACCCCTTCACGATGCCGGCACAACGCTCTGTTTCACGAGTAATGGTTGCCAGGTCATCCTTCAACTGTTGATCAATTCCTGGTGTTTCACCCGCCATTGACGAGAACATCAAGATCCCTGTGAGCGGAT
>MAXR01000048.1 GCA_001751155.1 Desulfuromonadales bacterium C00003068
GGTTCGGTTGCCAATGGCGACCGAACCTTTTTTTTACTTTTTAAGTTGTTTTTCTAGACGGCAAATTGTCAATTGCTGACTTAGAAATGTAGAGAATATCTGCATTAAACGGTACCCCCACGAGTTGAAATGCGCTCGATTACTGTGGCTAATGGTGATGACGCCAGCCAGTTGATCTTTTATTTTGATGGGGACACTGATGATTGACTTCTCGTAGGCCGTACATTGATATTCATTGCCTAGGGTAGCGCAGTCATCACAGTGCTGCATCGATTGTTCTGTGACGGTGCTTTCAATAAACAGAAACTCGTTTTTTGTCGCGGCACGCTGGTGGATAATCCCATTTGAATCGATTGCAATGAGAGATTGTGTTGCTGTTGGCAATGTACGCTTGGTTTGTTCGCTCGGCCAAACATAAATAGTGCAACTGGTTGCTTTGTACGATTGATAGAGAATATGCAACGATTCTCGCAGGATCTGTTGTTCATCCAGAATATCAGCTCGCAGGTCACCAAGTTGTTGCAGTGTCGATAAGGATTCGAGTAGATCATCAAAATTATCGGATAGATTGATGACCGTAGAAGACAGTGCTAGGTTTTGGCTCATGAGTTCCCTCCTCCTCCGTTGGTAATTAGCTGAGAAAGTTCGTGTAGCCCTTCAAGTTTTCCCTCAATATCTGAAATCACTTTCTGTACATGATCCATGCTAATGAATTCGTCATTGATGCTTAGGCCTTGTAGCGGTCCGTTTTGGTTGCGATAGAGATTATCCGAAATTTGTGAACTGAGCCACACAAGGTGAACAAGTGGAGCATTCTCATCTAAGTCAATACTGTTGTCGAGGCTTGCCATCGCTTGAATAATCTCTTCAGGCAGATCCCAACTTTGCGCTAATATTGCTGAGGCCTGATGATGATTAATTGACAGTTCATCATGGATAAGATCTGAAAGGGAACTGTTGTTATCCTTTTGTAAAAAAACAGTTTCCATCTGTTCTGGAAAACAATGAACCAGAGCTTGAAGGCCGATATTATGAATTAACCCCGTTGTGTAGGCGGTGGCGGGGGCGGGTTTAACACGGATTCGTAAAAAATGGGAAAGCCCCTGAGCAATGGTTGCCGTTGTCACCGCATTAAACCAGTAGCGCTCGGCATCAAAACCAGCACTTTTTTTAATATTAAATGAACTCGTCAGAGCCATTGCTAGGGCTAAACTGCGGGTGATCCCTAAGCCTAGAACACGAATGATTGCCTCACGGACGGTGGAGATCTCCCCTCGCTGTCCATAGTACGCAGAGTTCGCGCAACGTAAAATTCGTGCCGTAATCGCTGGACTTTTATTGATAATACTGACCAGATCAATAAGGTCAACTTGGTCATCTGCGACAATGCGGACGATTTCACGTGATAGCCCACTCGGCGGTGGGAGCTGTTTAATCTTTCGAATACTATCAATAATATGATTGTGCACTGACGACCACCTGTTTTTTTAATGAGTGATGAAAAGAACTTATATAACTGCATATATCAAAATTTAGATAGAAAGTCTCTTGTTTTATTGCTGATACTGGTCGCATCAAGTCCGTAAATCTGCCGGAGCTCCTCTTGTGTCCCCTGTTCAATGAACTGATCTGGCAGGCCAAGACGGAGAATTTTTGGATACAACATATGTTGTTCGCATAGCTCCATCACTGCCGAGCCAAAGCCTCCCGCTAGGACGTTTTCCTCAATGGTGATGAGGCAAGGGGACGTTCGAGCCGCATTAAGTAAGTTCTTTTCGTCTAATGGTTTGAGGAAGCGCGCATCAATAACGCTGACCTCTATCTTCTCTTTCGCTAGTAATTCGGCAGCTTCAAGGGCTGTCTGAACGCAGGTGCCGAGAGCGATGATTGTTGCGTGTTCACCTTGTCGCAGCTGCTCACTTTCGCCGATGTTAAATGGTTCAACTGTGCTGGAGTCACGTTGCCCTAAAGCGTTGCCACGTGGGTAGCGGTAGACAAAGGGGCCATCATGCATTGTCGCCGTTAACATCGCTCGTTTAAGCTCCACTTCATCACGGAGAACCGCTACGGTGATGTTGGGTATATGGCGCAGGTAAGATAGATCGAACACACCGTGGTGAGTTGGGCCGTCGGCGCCGACTAAACCGCCTCGATCAAGAGCAAAGGTGACTGGGAGGTTTTGCAAGCAGACATCATGGAGCACGTTGTCGTACGCTCGTTGCAGAAATGTAGAATAGATGGCAACCACTGGGCGCATCCCTTCACAGGCCATCCCCGCAGCCATTGTTACTGCGTGTTGTTCAGCGATGCCGACATCAAAAAAACGCTCTGGAAATTGGTC
The DNA here is from genome assembly GCA_001751155.1 of Desulfuromonadales bacterium C00003068. Classification (GTDB taxonomy): domain Bacteria; phylum Desulfobacterota; class Desulfuromonadia; order Desulfuromonadales; family Desulfuromonadaceae; genus Desulfuromonas. The sequence goes on from MAXR01000048.1 coordinate 2,342, forward strand.
CGCAAACGGCAGTAGTCCTGTTCCTGAACTCATCGCTGCCGTAATGGCAGAAACACGTTTGTCTTGTGTTGCCAACTGGCAGAGATATTCACCAAAAATAGAGGTATAGCTGCGTGCCTTGACGGTTGGCGCATCAATAATACCTGTTTCTTTATTAAAGGGGCCAACACCGTGAAACAACGAGGCATTGTCCTCTGCGGGTTGATAGCCTTTCCCTTTTTTTGTAATCACATGAATAAGGGATGGTCCTTGGAGGTGAGAAACATTTTTGAGTGTCTCAATCAACTCCTCCATGTTGTGGCCATCAATGGGGCCAACATATTCAATACCAAAGGCCTCAAATAACATCCCTGGGGTAACGAACGCTTTAAATGAATCTTCGGTACGCCGAGCCAGCTGAATCAGATCTTTTCCGAACAGCGGAACGCTATTAAGGAACGTCTCTGTTTCTTTTTTAAAGCGGACAAAGAAGCGCGACGTCATCTTACGACTTAAAAATGACGACAATGCACCAACATTGGGTGAAATCGACATCTCATTGTCGTTTAAAATGATAATCATATCGCGATCAAGATGACCAGAGTGATTCAGCGCTTCAAAAGCCATTCCTGCCGTGAGCGAGCCATCACCAATTACCGCAACAACTTTATTGTTTGATTCGGTATTATCACGGCCAATAGCCATCCCCAGTGCCGCTGAGATTGAGGTGCTTGAATGGCCTACATCGAAACAATCATGTGGGCTCTCTTGGCGTTTTGGAAAACCGCTGATACCGTTAAGTTGGCGCAGCGTATCAAAAGTGTCGAGGCGGCCAGTAAGCAATTTATGGGCATAAGCTTGATGACCAACATCCCAAACAATTTTATCTTTTGGACTGGTCAAAACGGTATGCAACGCAAGAGTCAACTCAACAGTTCCCAACGAACTGGCCAGGTGGCCACCTGTTTGCGAAACGGTATCAATGATTTTAGCGCGTAACTCTTGTGCCAGCTGTTTTAGTTCAGCTGGGGAAAAGTCATTTAAGTCTGAAGTAGATTCAAGGTTGTCAAGCAATGTACTCATGGTTCAGGTTCTACTTTCTCAGCCGTATTATGTTGAACGGTTGATAATATATGCCGAAATCTGTCGCAGCGGTTCAGCCTTTGCGCCGTAGCTGGAGAGACTATTCAGTGACTGTTGATGTAACTCTTCCATTTTTTTCTGTGAAACTTCAAGTCCTAAGACAGCGGGATAGGTCGCTTTACCACGTTGTTGGTCACTACCGATATCTTTTCCCAGCTGATCTTGATCACCAATGATATCGAGAATGTCGTCGGCAATTTGAAAAGCTAACCCTGCCGATTCGCCGAAGCAAGTGAGATCTTTAAATGTTTTTCGATCGGCACCACCCAGCAAAGCCCCACATTGAATTGCGGCGAGGATCAGTGCGCCTGTTTTGTGGCGATGAATATAATCAACCGTTTCAAGGTTTGGTGTTTGACCCTCGGCCTCCATATCAACAATCTGACCACCGACCATTCCTGCGGCACCTGCGGCCTGAGCCATAATCTCGAGTACGCGCTGTTGGGTTGTCGCATCAATCGTTGGGTTGGGTTTTGCCAACGTGATGAAGGCTTGAGTGAGAAGGGCATCACCAGCTAAAATTGCTGTGGCTTCGCCGTAGACCTTGTGGTTTGTTGGCAGACCACGACGAAAATCATCGTCATCCATAGCAGGTAGATCGTCATGAATAAGTGAGTAGGTGTGGATCATCTCCATTGCGCATGCCGCAGAGATCACTTGTTCAATATCTCCACCAACTGCTTCGCAGCTAGCGGCCATCAAGATAGGCCGTATCCGTTTTCCACCAGCAAAAACAGAATAGTGCATCGCTTGGTGAAGCTGTGTAGGTCGTTGCTCTTTTGCTGGTAGCAGGTCAGCAAGCGCACCGTCAATCTGGTGGCAAATCTGTTTCATATAGTGCTTGAGTTCCATCCATATTCCTACGTTTGCGTTAGATTAATCGGTGAATTTGAGTGGCTCAGTTGTGAGCTGATTGCGGTGGTCATTCATCAGTTTTTCCACCTTGGTCTCAATATTTTGCAACGATTTTTGACAGCGTTGCGCACTCTTTACTCCCGTTTCAAAGAGTTGAAAAGCATCATCAATAGGAAGGTCTTCCTGTTCTAGTCGTCGAACACACTCTTCTAAGGTCTCTAGGGAGTTCTCGAATGCAATTGCTTTAGCCATTTAGTTTTCTCTCTATTTAATCTTGATGGTCGCGCAAAAACAAATTAGATGGCTAAGCCATCAATCTTAATCCAAAATGTAAACGGTTAATTATCGCGACATCTGCTCGCTGAGTCAAGGCTGTTCGTGCTCAGATATGTCAAACTGTGGTTGACTCGTAACGGTTGCAGCGACACGGCCATCGCTAAAGCGCAGGGTGATTGAATCGCCCTGCTGTAATTGCTTGACGCGACGAATCATTTTTTTTGGCTGCTTGGTTAGCGACACCGTCGTGAATCCACGCTCTAGCGTATTGAGTGGCGATAAAATATCCAGTTGGCCCGTCAAACGTAGCAGCTGTTGTCGACCTGAAGTATAATGGCGTTCAAAGGCGGTTAGTAGCCGTTGTCGCAGTGCTAAGGTGCGTTGCTGTTTGAGCTGATGGAGCTGGGCTGGGGAGCGTAATTGATCGATGAGGCTTTGGGTCTTATCTTGAGCTCGCACTAAGCGTTGCTGCAACGAGGAGTGCAGGCGAATGCTGAGTTGATCGATCTGCTGTTCAAGATCGTGGCGATTCTTAACAACAAGTTCTGCTGCAGCACTCGGTGTTGGTGCGCGGTGGTCGGCAACAAAATCGGCAATCGTGAAGTCTGTTTCGTGACCGACCGCTGAAATAACTGGTATATTCGAGGCGTAGATTGCCCGCGCGACCTGTTCAGTATTAAAGGCGAGAAGGTCTTCTAGCGAACCGCCGCCGCGACCAACAATTAGAACATCAGCTTGTTGGTGCAGGTTGAACTCTGCAATTGCGCTGGCAACATCACTTGCAGCTTGATCTCCCTGAACGAGTACTGGCCGCAAGATGATGCGGATTCCTGCTGCGCGGCGGGTGAGCACATTCATGATGTCATGGATAGCAGCACCCGTGGCCGAGGTTACAACACCGACGGTACGCGGAAAGGGGGGCAGTGTTTGCTTGTTCCCCGCATGGAAGAGCCCCTCAGTTTCGAGATCCTTTTTAAGTTGTTCATAAGCGAGCTGAAGACCGCCTAGTCCTTCAACTTCCATGCTGTCGCCAATAAATTGGACATCACCACGCTGACCATAGAGTGAAACACGGCCTTGGCAGATCACCTGTTGACCATTTTCGGGGCGAAAAGAAACGCGTCGATTGCTGGTGCGAAACATCGCACAGCGGAGTTGGCTACGGCTATCTTTGAGGGTGAAATACCAATGGCCTGAAGCGGGGATCGATAGGTTGGAGATCTCGCCACGCAGCCATACATTGGCAAAATTGTCCTCAAGGGTATCTTTGATTAATTCCGTCAAGGTGGAGACGGTTATGATACTTGGTGTCGATGGTGTCATTGTGATCCTAGGTCCGTCTATTTTAGTGTACGAGTTGCGCCAGAGGGACAATCTCAATGTTCAGCGTGTCGAGTTGCTGAGCAAACAGCTCCAACGCGAGAATTGTTTCAGGATAAGGGTGGCAGATGCCAATTGCATGGCCATTTTTTTTTGCCAGAGTGACAAGCCCCTCAAGTTGAACGCTAATTTTTTCAACCTCTCGCTCATTGTCAAGAAACCGGTCGCGTATGGTTGTTGGCACACCGAGGCGTTTCGCTTCTTGATGGGCTACCGAGTCCGAAATGGTGAGGCTGTCGACAAAAAACAGCTGAGCTTTCTCCATTTCAGCCAACACCAGATCCATTTTATCGCTATGACGGGTAAACTCTGAGCCCATATGATTGTTGCCACCTACTGCGTACGGGATCAGTTCGATAAGGTGTTTGGTTTGGGCGACGATCTCTTCATCTGTTTGTGAGATAAATAACCCTAATGGGCCAGGGTTATTCTTGGGATAACTGATCGGTTCCATCGGCATATGAATGAGGATTTCACGCTGTTTTTCGTGAGCGAACCTCATCAAGTCTGTTGCATGTTGTTCGCCAGGGATAATAGCAACTGAAACAGGGATGTCGAGATTGATCGCGGCAATTCCTCGTTCGAGGTTTATCCCCAAATCATCCATTAAGATTGCGACTTTTACCCGTTCATCGAGTGGTTGTGGAATTGAGATTTCAAGCTCCAGCACTGGATCGGTGATCGCTGGCACTGTGTTGGTGTCGGCGGGGTGTGTCGGCATACGCTCAGTGACAGGTGGTGCGATGGGGGCGGGCGTTGGCCAACTGACAACGATAATTAACCCTGCCGTGACAACCAGTGCTAAAAATGAGATCGCTAAGAGTGTTTTAAATCGCTGCGATTGTCCCTCTACTGAGGGTGTTTTTTTCTTTTTGGCATCACTTTTAGCTGGAGTTTTTTTTGGTGCTGGTTTTTCAGGTGTCTTTTTTTTTACCATGTGTTTGTTATCGCTTCTACCTTTAGGGTTGTGTCGCAACTGTCAACTCTTTGAGTTGTTGCCATCCGCGTAGCAGATCTAAGGCGCGGAGCAATTGATAGTCAGATTCTGGTATGTGGAGCGTGACGGGTGTTTCTGTTTCTGCTGCACTGCTATTATCTGGTGTTTCAAAATGATTGTCGAGGTCTTGTTCGCGAATTTGTACTTTTTGTGCGTCGCTCCAGACCGCTTGTTCAACGTGAATATCAGGAGTGATGCCTCGGGCTTGGATCGAGGTGCCATTTGGCGTGAAATAGCGAGCAGTGGTTAAGCGTAACCCCGACTTATCGCTTAATTCAATCAAGCTTTGAACAGAACCTTTACCGAAGCTTTGAGTTCCCATAACAAGGGCTCGTTTTTGATCTTGAAGTGCGCCAGCAACAATTTCAGCAGCACTCGCACTGCCACCGTTAACCAGAATAACTATAGGATAATGGCTTTGCTCTTCTCCAACAATATTTGTTGCGCGATAGGTTGCATTTTCTTGCTCATTTCGTCCTCGTGTTGAAACAATTTCCCCCGATTCAAGAAAAACATCAGCAACCTTTATGGCTTGATCGAGAAGGCCACCTGGGTTGTTACGCATGTCGAGTACCAAGCCCGAGAGCGAACCGCCGCTACGCGTATTGAGCGTTTTTAGGGCTTGGCGCAAATCATAATCTGTTTTCTGTTGAAACTGGGCCAGGCGAACATAGCCTATCCCTGCGCCATAATAGCGGTGTTTAACACTTTCGATCGCAATGATTTCACGGGTGAGGGTGAATTCGAGCGGAGTCGATTGATTGCCACGCATAATACCGATGGTGATTTGAGTCCCTTTTTCACCGCGCATCATCTTAACGGCATCCATCGTGGTCATATCTTTAATAAAGCGCCCATCAATTTTGATAATCTTATCACCCGCTTGAATGCCGGCGCGGTCGGCGGGAGTGTCGGCGATGGGGGCGATAATGGTAATGAGGTGGTCTTTAACGGTAATTTCGATCCCTAAGCCACTAAATTGCCCTTTGGTTTCAATCTCTAGTTCAGCAAACATCTCGGCGGTAAGGTATTCAGAATGGGGGTCAAGTTCGGATAACATCCCCTTCATCGCTCCTTGAACCAAGGTTTTCATATCAACAGTTTCGACATAGTTGCTCTGAATCAGATACAGGGCATCGCTGAAAAGATCGAGTTGCTCGTAATCGCTCTGTGGTTTTGCTGTTGTCGCGCCATCGCATGGTGATGTGAAATATAGCGCACATGTCAAAACGAGAAAGATGAACGATATATTTTTAATTTTGGTCTTTATTGCTGGGGGAAGTGTGAGCATTGGCCCCTCCATTGCTGTTGTTCTTTTTGCCTCAGTGGTTTTTCTTTAGCGCGCTCGATGTGTCAACCATTTGCGTGGGTCGACAGGGGTTCCGCCATGACGAATTTCAAGGTAGTAACTGTCGCGGCCCTCGAATCCCGATGTGGTAATGACTTTACCTTGGTCGACAACCGTACCAACTGGCAGGTTAAGATGGGCCGCTTGCGCATAGAGGCTGTAATATTGGTTACCGTGATCAATAATAATGAGGTTGCCGTAGCCTTTAAATGGTGATGAAAATGCAATGCGACCAGGCCAGATAGCCTTGATGCGTGTCCCCGGTACTGCAGCGATGACGAGGCCGTTACTTTTAATCTGTGAACCAAAACTTTTATCTTTTTGAGTGCCAAAATTAGCACGTACCGCGCCAGATGATGGCCAAGGGATCGTCCCTTTTCCTGAAACAAAACTGCGACTATTTATCCGCGGCGTATAGGCTAAGGCTTGCTTTTTTTTCATCGATTGAATGAGTTTAGCCATACGCGCTGAACGGTCTTCAAGCTCGGCCAGTAGGCCACTAAGCGATGAGGTGTCACGGCGTATGGTCGATATGAGCTGTTTGCGTTGGTTGCGGCTTTGAGCCAGCTGCTTTTTTTTATCTTTTTGTTGTTGAAAGGTTTGTTGTTGTTGAGCGATCTGTTGCTCTAAATCCTCTTGGGCTCGATGGAGTTGCGACATCCGCTGCCGATAACTACTTAGCAGGTCTTTATCATGGCTCGAAATACGGCTGAGGAAATTCAAGTTTTCAGCCAACTCCAAAGGCGTTTC
>MAXR01000049.1 GCA_001751155.1 Desulfuromonadales bacterium C00003068
CTTTAATGCCGCTGATGATACCGATAATGACCAGCTTTCCTTTGTAACCGAGTGATTTCATGTTCGGTCCGAGGTATTTTGCGCCAACGTGATCAAGGATCACATCAACCCCTTTTTTGCCGGTAAATTCTTTGATGGCTCCAGAGAAATCGGGAGTTTGTGTGTAGTCGATCACTAGGTCAGCGCCGAGAGCCTTAACGCGCTCAAGTTTCGCCGGGCTAGCAGTGATCACCATTTTAGTATTGGGAGTAAGGGCTTTAGAGAGTTGGATGGCTGCGGTATTAACACCGCCGCCGCCGCCGTGGAAAATTGCGGTTTGGCCATCTTCAAGGCCGCCAATCATAAAGACGTTAAGAAATGCGGTGATATAGCTTTCACATACGCACGCACCCTCTTCAAAGCTCATGCTCTCAGGCAAAGCCATAACATGGTTGTCGTACGCTACAGCGTATTCAGCGTAACCGCCGCCACCAACCAGAGCGATAACACGGTCGCCAACGTTCCAACCTTTGGCATCGCTACCGAGTTCCTCAATGACACCAGAAACTTCAAGGCCGAGAATTTCAGAGTCGCCAGCTGGAGCAGGGTAGTTGCCTGCACGCTGGACAAGGTCGGGGCGGTTGATGCTGGTCGCCACAACTTTGATGAGAACTTCACTAGCCTTCGGGGACGGCTTGTCAATCTCACCAACTTTTAATACCTCAATGCCGCCAAATTCATCAAGTAATACTGCTTTCATCTGTGTTTCTCCTTTGGAATTACATTAAAATTATATAGTGGACAAAAATAGAACACTGTGTGAATTTTCGGATTATCGCTGTTCGTCGCTGTTGATGCAATAAAAAAGAGTCTCTTTTTATGCCGGATGGCGATGGAAGCAGTAACCTTGACCGCGCACGGTTATAAAATGGATGGGTTGAGATGGGGTGGGCTCAAAATATTTGCGTAGGCGAACAATAAAATTATCGAGGGTGCGGGTTTCGGTGTCGGGGTCAATCTCCCATACCGATTGGAGCAAGAACGCGCGTGACAGGGTTTCCCCTTCGTGACTAAAAAATACCCGCAGCATTTTAATCTCTAATTCAGTGAGTGAAATGGGGTGTTGCGCACCAGTGACCACACCCGTTTTCAGGTTGATGGAGTAGGGGCCAAAATCGTAATGGTCTTTTTCGGCTAGAACGGGGCGGTACCAGCCTGAGCGGCGTAGCATGCCAGCAACGCGCAGCAGTAACTCATTTAAGACAAAAGGTTTGGCGATGTAATCGTCTGCACCATCTTTTAGTCCTTTGATACGGTCTTGATCGCGATTCATCGCTGTTAGCATTAGAATAGGCAGTTGTGAATCGGAGGCACGAATGTAACGGCAGAGTTCAAGCCCATTCATGTTACCTGGCAACATCCGGTCAAGAATCGCCAACGAGAATTGGTAGTGATCGAGGCGTTCCATCGCTTCTTCAGCGGTAACCGTGTGGATGACTTGGTAACCCTCCTGCTGAAGGTTGAAAATTAAACCTTGAGCGATGTGCTGTTCATCTTCAACAAGGAGAATGCATGGGCTATCCTCAGTCATGATGGTGGCTCCATAATTTGAGGTAAGGTGATGTGAAATGTTGTTCCTTGATTGGCTCCATCACTTTTAAGGGAGATCTGCCCCTTGTGGCGTTTGACCAGAGCGCGAACGATAAAGAGACCCAAGCCTGATCCCTTAATGTGGGCATCGTGGTGTTGTAGTCGGTGGAATAATCGAAAGACTTTGTGGTGATCGCTAGAGGCAATGCCACGACCGTTATCACGAATAAGGAGATGGCAATAACCTCGTGATGACGTCAGGGTAACGTCAACTTTAACCGGTGAATTGGAATAGAGGACCGCATTTTCAAGCAAATTGCGTAAAATCATATCGAAGGTGTCAGGTTCGATTTTTGCGTGAATATTTGGTGTGATGGACGTCGTAAGTTCGATCTGATTATCTTGAGCATTGCGCCACATGGTGAGGTAGTCGGTTAGAAACTGTGACAGATCATAGGGGCGTAACGTTAAGCGCCATCGACTTTGTTCTAGCCGGTTAGCGGTCAGCATTTTATTAATGAGGTTGTTGAGTCGAGCGGTGTCCGCCAGCATGGTATCAATAAAGGTATCGAGCTGTTCGGCCTCAGGGTGGTGACGGCGGATGGTTTCAAGGTGAAGTTGAACGGAGGCAACAGGGGACTTAAGCTCATGAGTGACTTGCGAGACAAAGTTTTTTTGCTCACGGTTTAAGGAGAGTTGGCGTCGCCAGTAGATAAAAATGACATAAACCCCCGCTAAAATAACGGCAAGAAGGAGTAATCCCTCACTGAGAATAACCCAGTCAATCCCTGGTTCTAGAAGTTCAGGGCTATATTTTTCGGCAATGTTACGTAGGCGGCGGTGACTGCCGAGAAACCAATTGATCCAAAATACCACGACAACCACCCAAGCAAACTGGATGGCAATGAAGGCAAGTAAGGGATTGATGGCACGGCGCTGAAACTTCATATGACCTGTGTACACTTTTCAGGGCGTTAAAACAAGGTGCAACTGGTATTGCATCTTGCGCAGAAAATAGAGTCAAATTCTGAATTTTACATAACTATTACATTGGTATTGGGGGTTGTTCTGGTAGCATGATCAACTTAATTGTTTATGATATTCTTATACTAATACTGATTTTCAAGGAGGCACACTTATGCCTTTAACAATAGGAAAACATACCGTTGCTCATCCCATTATTCAAGGTGGCATGGGGGTGCGAGTTTCAGCAGCTAAACTTGCCGGTGCGGTGGCGAAGTGCGGTGGTATTGGTCTGATTGCCACGGCGGGTTTAGTCCTCAATAGCGAACACCTTGAAGGGAATAGCTATTTTGAGGGTGATCTGTTAGCTCTGAAAGATGAACTACGCAAGGCCTACGAAATTGCACCCGATGGTGTGATTGGTACCAACTGCATGGTGGCCGTCACTAATTACGATGATGTTGTTCGTGCGAGTTGTGAAGGCGGCGCAAAAATCCTCGTTACCGGAGCGGGATTGCCGCTAAACTTGCCTAGCTTGACCGTCGATTATCCCGATGTCGCGCTGGTGCCGATTGTTTCATCCGTTAGGGCGGCAGAACTTATTGCCCGTAAATGGCACAAGTCTTACAACCGTTTACCCGATGCTGTGGTGGTTGAAGATCCCGATACTGCGGGGGGACATCTCGGTGAAAAGCTGGAGAATATTGGCACCGGTGATTACGATCAGTACGCGACGGTTCGCGGCGTTAAAGAGTACTTTCGTGAAACGTGGCAACTCGATATCCCGATTATCGCCGCTGGCGGTGTGTGGGATCGTGCCGATTTAGAATGTGCGTTAGCTTCAGGTGCCGATGCTGTTCAAATGGCTAGTCGTTTTGTCTGCACCGAGGAGTGTGATGCCGATGATGCCTTCAAACAGGCATATCTTGATTGTGCCCAAGAGGATATCGGTCTGGTCATGAGTCCTGCTGGGTTACCTGGCCGTGCGATTAAAGGCAATATTGAACAAATTCGTGCTTATGATGTTGATAACAATCGCGGTTGTGCTTCAGGTTGCTTGAAAAAATGTAGTTATCGTAAAGAGAAGGAGCGCTTCTGTATTGTTCATGCGCTTGATCGCGCCCAACGCGGCGACCGCGAAACAGGTTTGATCTTTTGTGGTACTAACGCTTGGAAAGCGGAAAATATTACAACGGTTGCAGCGATCTTTGCCGAGTTGTTCGACTAGAAAGAACGCAACAGCATAGTGTCACATTATAAAAACAGCGGTTCTGGCATAATTGTCAGAATCGCTGTTTTTGTTTGAGAAAAGTGACCCGTAGGCTCTTTTGTTGTCGAAGAGCCTTCAAAGAAAGGGGAGATATGAAAACGAATATTACACTTATAGGAATGCCGGGTGCAGGTAAGAGCACCATCGGTATCATTTTAGCCAAACATATGTCGCTGGGTTTTGTTGATACCGATATCCTGATTCAGATCAACCGTCAGCAACCGCTGCAAAAAATTTTAGATGAAACGGGTTATCTTAATTTACGCCAGATCGAAGAGGAGGAGATTTTACGCCTCAACATTGATCACCAAGTAATTGCCACAGGTGGTAGCGCAGTCTACAGTGATAAGGCGATGAACCATTTGAAATCTATCTCTACGGTGGTGTTTCTCGATGTCACATTTGATGAGATTTGTCGCCGTATCCATAACTTTGAAACACGCGGAATTGCCTGCGCTGAAAACCAGACATTTGAAGATCTGTTCGCAGAACGATTGCTCCTTTATCGGCGCTATGCGGACATTACCATTGATGGCAGCCACGCTCATCAGGAGCAGATTGCAGAATCAATTGCACACCTTGTCAGCGCGGACAATCTGGGTTAAACTGCGATGTTGCGATAGCCTGTATGTAACGGCACGTTTTATCGCCCTGAAAAAGTGAACACTTCGATTTATATAGTACGTTGTATTTAATCCGTTAGGAGAACTACCGCATGGCTGATCAAGAAGAGAAATATATCCCCAAGTGGATTGCTTGGGAAAGTACACGTCGCTGTAATTTGAGTTGCGTACACTGCCGCTGTTCCTCCGATTTGGACGCTGATAAAGGCGATTTTTCCACTGAAGAAGCCTATAAGATGATCGATGACATTTGCGAGGTCTCGAAGCCCGTAATGGTGTTATCTGGCGGCGAACCTTTGATGCGGCCTGATCTGTTTGATATTGCCCGCTATGGCACCTCAAAAGGGTTGCGCATGTGTATCGCCACCAACGGTACATTGGTCACCGATGCTGTGTGTGCTGAGATGATCTCTGCGGATATCAAGATGGTATCGTTATCCCTCGATGGTTCTACTGCTGAAATCCACGATGATTTCCGTCAATGTCCAGGAGCCTTTGAAGGGGTTAAGCGTGCTGCTGAAACCCTGACTCGCAACGGCATCAAGTTTTTGATCAACTCATCCTTTACCAAAAGAAATCAACACGATATTGCCAATACCTTTCGGGTAGCTAAAGAGTTGGGTGCTACCGCCTGGTATATGTTTATGATCGTCCCTACCGGCCGTGGTGAAGAGATCATGGATGAGCTGGTATCCAAGGACGATTACGAAGAGATCCTAACGTGGCACTATCAGCAGGAAAAAAATGAGGACGAGTTGTTGATGCGTCCGACCTGTGCGCCACATTACTACCGCATTGTGCCACAGATGGCCAAAGCTGAAGGGGTTGAATTTGAACGCCGTAGCCTCACTTTTTCAACGGGTGGCGGTAAGGGCTGTATTGCTGCACAAAGTATCTGTCTCATCGATTGTTTCGGTAACCTTAAACCATGCTCCTATTTCCACTCATCGGTGGGCAACATTAAGCAAGTTCCGTTCAAGGATTTGTGGTTTAACTCCAAAGTCTTTAATGACTTGCGTGATTTTAAAAAGTATAAAGGGAAATGTGGCGAGTGTGAATTTATAAACGTTTGTGGCGGTTGCCGTGCTCGCGCCGATGCGGTGTATGGTGACTATATGGCTGAAGAGCCATTTTGTAACTACATCCCGCGTAAAACCCGCTTACGGATGGAAAAAGAAGCCGCCGAAAATAGCGCAAAATAAAATTACTTCAACTTAACGATAAAGGAATTGACCACTATGTCAGAATATAATTTCATCAAAGCCTGTTGGGGCCAACCTGTTGATCGTGTCCCTGTATGGCTTATGCGTCAAGCTGGCCGTTATTTACCACAATACCGTGCTGTTCGCGCACGTGGTGAAGGGACGTTTCTTGATCTGTGTAAAGATCCTGAACGCGCCGCTGAGGTAACCATTCAGCCCATCGATATTCTTGATGCGGATGCAGCAATCTTGTTCTCTGACATCCTCACCCCGATTGAGCCAATGGGGATGGCCCTTGATTTTGTTCCTGGCCCTGTTTTCGCCAACCCGATTCGCACTCAAGCCGATGTCGATGCGTTGATCGTGCCTGAAAATATGGCTNNCGTTGATTGTTCCTGAAAATATGGCTGAAGCGGTTTCTTATGTTCCTGCCATTATTAAGCGCTTGCGTAAAGCCTTTGACGGGCGTGTTCCCCTTATTGGTTTTGGTGGCGCACCGTTTACCTTGGCGTGCTACATGGTTGAAGGTCAGGGTAGTAAAGATTTTGCTTCACTGAAGAAGATGATGTACAGCGATCCAGGCCTCTACCATGCGTTGATGGAAAAGATCACCGAGATGAGTGTCCGTTATCTCAATATGCAAATTGAGGCAGGTGCGCAAACCATTCAAATTTTTGATACTTGGGGTGGCTTGGTTGCGCCACACGATTTCGAGAAATTTGTTCTCCCTTACACGAAAAAATTGATCGCCAGTTTGAATCGCAAAAACGTACCGATCATCTACTTTGTTAAAAATTCAGGCACCATGCTTGAGTTGGTTAAAGAGGCGGGTAGTGACGTAATCGGTCTTGATTGGCATATCGATCTGGGTAAGGCGCGCGATATTCTTGGCGATGATGTTGCGGTTCAAGGTAATCTTGATCCCTCAGTCTTGTTCGCACCCCACGATTATATCGAAAAAGAGGTTCAGCGGATTCTTGATGTGAATGCCGACCGTCCTGGATTGATCTTCAACCTTGGTCACGGTATTACGCCTTCCGTTCCACCTGCAAATGCAATTTTTATGGTCGATGCCGTTCATCGCTTGAGCCAGAAGTAGGGTGACGCTTGTTACGATAGGGTAGTAAATAAAAAGGCGATGCTTGACAGCATCGCTTTTTTTTTGGAGAAGATGAAAGATGGAACAGCAAGAAAAAGCGTTAGTTCTCCTAAATATGGGCGGCCCAGATTCCATTGAAGCGGTGGAGCCGTTTCTTTATAATCTATTTTCGGATCGCGATTTGATCCAGTTGCCACTGGGGGCACTGTTGCAGAAACCGTTTGCACGGCTTATCTCCTATTTTCGCGCTAAATCGGTGCGCGAGAATTACCGCCGTATCGGTGGCAAATCACCGTTGTTGCATTGGAGTCGTTTGCAGGCTGAGAATACGGCTGCGCAATTGGGTGATTCGTGGCACGGTTATGTGGCCATGCGCTACTGGAACCCGCGCGCCGATGAAGTGGTCAAGCAGTTGAAGAGTGATGGCATACTCGAAGCGACGGTGCTAACCCTTTATCCCCATTATACCGGGGCGACGACCGGTAGCAGCATTAAGGATTTCAAGCGTGCGGTGGCGCAAAATTATCCCCAATTGAGTTGTCATTATATTGAGCAATGGCATGATTGGTCCGCTTATCTCGATGCGTTGGCGGATTGTGTGCAACAAGGGCTTGATTCGGTTCCTGATGATCAGCGCGAACATTTGACACTGCTTTTTTCAGCCCATGCGCTACCGCAAAAGTTTATCGACCGTGGCGACCCCTATCAGCGCCACGTCGAAGAAACCGTTGCCGGGGTTATGGCGCGTATCGGTGGTGGTGAGCATCAAATTGGTTTTCAAAGTCGTAGCGGCCCTGTAACATGGATGTCGCCCGATACCCTTGATTTAATCGCTGAGGCAGGTGAAAAGCAGCGGGCGTTATTGGTCGTTCCAGTTTCGTTTGTTTCCGATCATATCGAAACCCTTGAAGAGGTCGATGTTGAATTTCGTGACCATGCCAGTGAGCAGGGTGTACCGTGGTTTGGGCGCGTTCCAGCTTTAAATGATCGCCCATTATTTATTACGGCATTACAGCGGTTGGTTGAACGCTCGATAGAGCCATAACAGGAGGTACATAGCATGAGTCTTAGTGTTGGTCGTGAACCGAATACTATGATGGAGGTTGTGATCTTAACTCATAATTATCGCGTAGTGGGTAAAGTCTATGTGAAGAAGGGGACTCGACTTACCGACGTGGTGTGCGAAGCGCGTCAATTTATTGCGGTGGCTGCGGCCCAAGTATGGGAGCGGCAAAGCGGCAATAACTTACTCCATGCTGGCTTTATCAATGTCAGTCGCGATGAGATAGAAATTATTCTCCCTGCCGATGAAGTGGGATGCGATGGCTGCGATATCGGTAGCCTTGGCACATGGTTTTTACAGCAAAAACGCGATGTTGAAGCACAGAGCGAGCAAGCGAATCTAGGCCTTGATCTCGATATCGATTAATCATGCAGGTGGAGAGTGGTATGACAGCATTTGATCAGTTCGTTGAAAAAGTTGTTCTGCACAACAAGTTGGCAACGGACGAATTGTTGCAGCAGGCAAAAAAATATTTGGCCAGTCACCCTGAACTCGAATTGGCTGATCTGCTTGTCCGTGCCAATGTGGTCAAACCCGAGCAGATCGAGATTATTCGTAATAAGTTTAAGGCCACACAGGCGATAGCGACAGCTGCTAAGCAATCCGCTGTCTCAGACGGAGACGAGCAAGAGAACACAGCAGGAGCGGTTGTCTCCAATACTCCTGCCGATTCCGAACAGTTTACCACCCTTGAACAGTATCTTGGTTATGCGCGGAATGAAGGTGCCTCGGATCTTCATATTAATGCGGGTTCTGCTCCGTTACTGCGCAAAAACGGCCAACTTATCCCGTTAGATCAACCGCCCCTCACCGCTCAACAAGCCGAAACACTTTTGTTTAGTGCACTCAATGGCCAGCAAAAGGAACAATTGCGTGAACAGTTGGCTTTGGACACCTGTTGTGATCTTCCTGGTTTGGGCCGCTATCGCAGTTGCTTTGCGCACCAAAGTCGAGGTTGGGATGGTTCGTTTCGGATTGTCGATCAACACGTGCCAAGCTTTGAGTCGTTACAATTACCCGAAAATCTAAAGACTTTGACCGAATACCATCAAGGGCTTGTTCTTATCGCTGGGCCAAGTGGATGCGGTAAAACCACCACGATGGCGGCAATGATTGAATTGATTAACGAAAATCGTGAAGAGCATATTATTACCATGGAAGATCCCATCGAATATGTGTTTAGCCCCAAGAAATCACATATAAGCCAACGCCAAGTGGGGGCGCACACCGAAAGTTTTTCCGCCGCGTTGCGCGCTGCACTGCGTGAAGATCCCGATGTCATGATGATTGGTGAATTGCGTGACCGCGAAACGGCCACCCTAGCGATCTCTGCTGCTGAAACAGGTCACTTGGTATTTGCGTCATTACATACCACTGGGGCTGCTCAAACCATTAGCCGAATTCTCGATTTCTTTCCTGCCGATCAGCAAGGGCAAATCCGCTCGATGATTAGTGAATCGATTCGTGGGATTATCTGTCAACGGTTGATCCCACGTAAAGATGGCGCTGGCCGTGCTCTTGCCCTTGAAGTGTTGTTCAATAATGTTGCCATCGGTAATTTAATTCGTGAAGATCGGATGTTTCAGCTACCGACCATGATGCAAATTAATCGTGACAAGGGGATGTGCCAACTGGAAGATTCATTACTAAAATTGGTACAGGATGATGTGATCGAAGGCTCTGAGGCTTGGCATGAAGCGGCCAATAAATCACCTTTCAAGGAGTTTGAAGAGACCTTGAACGTCGAAGAATCCTAGAATAATAGCGCGTTAGTTGTGGTGTGTTTCATCACCGTGGAGGATAGAAATGGCAAAGATTGATCGCTTATTTGATCTCATGCTCGAACGTGGTGCATCAGACTTACACCTGTTACAGGGGCAGCCACCAAAGATTCGTGAACATGGACGGATGGTTGCTTTAGAGGGCGAGGCGAATATCTCTGAAGAGGAGATGACAGCCTACCTGAAAGAGATCTGTGCCCCTGAGCGCTGGACAGAGTTCCTAGAGCGTAAAGATCTCGACTTTGCCTACGAGAAAGATGAAACCTTCCGTTTTCGCGCCAATTACTATGGCCAATTACATGGTTTCGGTGCGGTATTTCGGGTGATCCCGACCAAAATTTTGACCCTTGAAGACTTGAACCTTCCTGAAATTCTCAAGTCTTTTGCTGCACTGCGTTCAGGGCTTGTTCTTGTCACGGGGCCAACGGGTAGCGGTAAATCAACCACCCTTGCTGCAATTATCGATTACATCAACGATCACTACTCGCGCTATATCCTAACCATTGAAGAACCGATTGAGTTCGTTCATCCCAATAAAAAGAGTGTCTTTTGCCAACGTGAAGTGGGTGACGAAGTCCGCTCCTTCGGTGAAGGCTTGCATACCGCCTGTCGACAGGATTGTGATGTGATTTTGGTCGGCGAGATGCGCGATTACGAGACCATCTCATTGGCTCTGTCCGCAGCGTCAATGGGTACATTGGTCTTTGGTACGCTGCACACCAACTCGGCGGTAAAAACCATCGACCGCATCATCGACGTCTTCCCTGCCGATCAACAAGGGATGGCGCGCACTATGTTGGCCGATTCCCTGCGCGGCATATGCGCCCAACTATTGCTCAAAAAGCAGGGAGGTGGTCGCATTGCCGCCAACGAGATTTTGCTTGGTACCACAGGTCTTGCGGCCAGCATCCGCGAAAATAATATTGGTAATATCCGTAATATTATTCAAGGTGGCAAAAAAATGGGGATGCAGATGATGGATGACGTGCTGATGGATTACCAGAAGCAAGGGGTGATTAGTGAAGAGGAAGCCTATTTGAAAGCGCAGGATAAAAATCGCTTTGCGCTGACGGAAATCGAGATTTAGAGGCGTTAGGTTTTATATGAAAAAAAGCCCTGTTTCAAATTTGAAACAGGGCTTTTTTAGTTACAGTCCCAGCTCTTTCAGTTGTGCTAACAGCTGCCGCTGGTCATCATCTAACTCTTTGGGGA
>MAXR01000050.1:0-1234 GCA_001751155.1 Desulfuromonadales bacterium C00003068
GAAATAGAGGTGCCGAAAGACCGCCCTATTGATGAAGAGATACCCGTTACTTATGTTCCCGCGCGCAACACCATTTTTCTATCCTACGCGTTAGCATGGGCCGAGGTTCTTGGTGTTTTTGACATCTATATTGGTGTTAATGCCCTTGACTATTCGGGGTATCCAGATTGTCGGCCTGAGTTCATAAGTGCCTTTGAAACGATGGCTAACCTAGCCACTAAAGCCGCAGTAACCAATCAGGGCCAATACCGAATTCATACCCCGTTACTCCATCTCACTAAAGCAGAAATTATTGGTCAAGGAATACAGCTTGGTGTTGATTACGCCATGACACACTCTTGTTACGATCCCAGTGAGGCGGGACTCGCCTGTGGTTGCTGTGACTCGTGTATCTTACGCCTCAAAGGTTTTAGTGAAGCAGGTCAAATAGATCCAGTACCGTATATGGAGAATCGCTGATGGCAATGCCAGATATGCAACAATCTGCTGATACCAGAAAAATTGCTATTGATAAAGTGGGTGTCAAAGGGGTGCGCTACCCGATTGTGGTGTTGGATAAAAATCACGCACGACAACATACCGTTGCCGATGTCAATATGTATGTCGAGTTGCCTCATCAATTCAAAGGGACCCACATGAGTCGCTTTGTTGAGATTTTGAACCATTATCGTGGCGAAGTGACCTTTCTAAATATGGACAAAATCCTTCAGGAGATGAAGGACCGACTCGAATCCGATTGTGCTCATATGGAACTGAGCTTTTCCTATTTTATTGAAAAAACCGCTCCGGTTTCGTTGGCCAAAGGGTTAATGTCATACGAGTGTCGTTTTATCGGAACATTACGTGAGAAAAAAGATTTTGTCCTCGAAGTTAAAGTTCCTATGACCTCACTGTGCCCCTGTTCAAAAGAGATCAGTGACTATGGTGCCCACAACCAACGCAGTTGCGTTACCGTTGCTATTCGCGCCCATGAGATGGTATGGATCGAAGACCTGATTGCCTGGATTGAGCAGTGTGGTAGTGCGCCTGTTTATTCACTGCTTAAGCGTGAAGACGAAAAGGCGGTTACCGAGCAGGCATATGAGAATCCGATGTTTGTTGAGGATATTGTTAGATCAGTGACTGAGATGTTAAAGAACAAAGAGGCGGTCGATTGGTTTTGCGTCGAATGTGAGAATTTTGAATCGATCCACAATCATTCAGCATATGCCACACTCGAATATCAAAAACAGGG
>MAXR01000050.1:1288-3310 GCA_001751155.1 Desulfuromonadales bacterium C00003068
CTGATCTTTGCTAAACAACCGATCAGTGGTCAGGTTAAGACCCGACTCACGCCGCCATTAACGGGGCCTCAAGCTGCAACTCTATATGCATTCGCACAAGGTGAAACCATTCACCAGCTGCAACATGTGAATTACTCGACTGTCATCTGTTACAGCGGCGAAAAGGGCTACTTTCAGCAGCGCTACCCAGAGTGTCAGCTTATGGCTCAGGGTGATGGCGATTTAGGTCAACGGCTGCAGCGAATGTTTCGCCACCAATTTAACCACAATGTGGATAAAATCTGTGTTGTCGGCACTGATAGCCCTGATCTGCCACCAGATTGGCTGTTAAGGGCCTTTGACCAATTAAACTGTTGCGATACCGTAACCATTCCAGCACTCGATGGTGGCTATGTACTTCTTGGTGCTCGGCGTGATTGCGCACCGCTTTTTGAGCAGATCAGCTGGAGTAGCGCTGAGGTTTTACAGCAAACATGTCAACGGGCTAAAGAATTTGGATATAGCTACCGAGAAATAGATCAATGGCAGGATATCGATGATCTGCCAAGTTTGCGCTCATTTATAGAGCGCAGTGGTTCGACANNACGGAGATCAAAGATAATCAGCCAACTGACCTGATCACCCTACAGGAGAAATCACCTTGTTAGATCTTATATGGAATGCTGGACCCGTCGTAAAACTGGTATTACTTATTCTTGTCTATTTTTCCGTCGTGTCATGGACAATTATTTTCTACAAAATTCGAGTAGTACAACGGGCTATCCATGATTCCGATGCCTTTCTTGAGGCATTTTGGAACAAGAAGCGCCTCGATGCCGTTGCTCAAGATGTCAAGCTCTATGCCCATTCGCCATTGACCACGCTGTTTCGCGAAGGCTATCAAGAACTGCTCAAGGTCCAGCGCAGCCAAAGTGGTGGTGAAGCGCAGAGTTTCACTTCCGGCTTAAGTGGTGCCGATAACGTTGGCCGCGCCTTACGGCGGGCGACGACACAGGAGACCCATCGTCTCGAAAAGTATCTGACTTTTCTGGCCACCACCGGCTCAACCGCACCTTTTATCGGGTTGTTTGGTACGGTGTGGGGGATTATGGATTCGTTCCATGGTATCGGTCAAACAGGCAGTGCATCATTAGCTGTTGTGGCCCCAGGGATCTCTGAAGCCCTTATTGCCACGGCCATTGGCCTGATGGCAGCGATTCCTGCTGTAGTCGGATACAATCATTTTCTTAATAAAGTTAATGTACTGATTGGTGAGATGGACAACTTTAGTCAAGAGTTTCTCAACATTGTCGAACATATGACACGGAGGGGCTAATGGAAGTTGGATCAGGGCGACGTCGTAGCTCGCTGTCACAGATTAACGTAACCCCCTTTGTTGATGTCATGCTGGTATTGTTGATCATCTTTATGGTCACCGCGCCAATGCTCGAAAAAGGGGTAGATGTCGACCTGCCTGAAGTCACCCATGCGCCCAATTTAGATGCCGCTGAAAACTCCATAATTGTCAGCATTGACCGCAAAGGGCAGATCTCCGTTGGTAAGCAGCGCGTTGAAAATACCGACAAATTGGTCGCGGTGCTGCAACAGGTGATACAACCCAACGGCGATAAGCAGGTGTATCTCGAAGCTGACCGTATCGTACCCTATGAGCGTGTGGTTCAGGTTTTGGCCGCTGTGCGCCGTGCTGGTGTGACACGACTTGGAATGGTTGCACTGGAACCAGAAAAATAAGCTACCGCAAGGTTCATTATGTCGCAGCCCTTATCCAATAAAAAATTAAGCCGAAAACGGAGTCGTACCCCAGGTATTGGCCGCATGCTATTGCTGTCATTTGCTTTGCATGTGGTGGTGTTTCTTATCTTCGGTGGTTTCGTTGTCCCGCGTATTAAAGAGAATAACAAGCCGGTCTACTATGTTGATCTGATTAACTCTCCCGTGGCAAACCCCCGTGCTGGTCGCCCCGATGCACCAGCCGTTAAAAAGAAAATACCAGCCAAAAAGAAGAAGAAACCGGCCATAAAA
>MAXR01000051.1 GCA_001751155.1 Desulfuromonadales bacterium C00003068
AACTGCGACAAGAGCACGATCATTACAATAAATAGTGTTGCTAGGTTGGACACAATGCCTCCTTGATTAAAATTGAAGTGGGTTTATTTTCCGCAGCGACATTGACTACGGATTTCGCTGCCAGCAGTGATGCCAAAGCGCAGAAGTTGGGCTCGTAAATTTAAATCAAGAATATGATTGATCTGGGCATTTTGATCTTGGTTGAGATCGCTGGTACTCATTGTGTGGCTCCTTAGGTGTAAAAGATTGCGATTTTGATAATCGGTTTCATTAAGGTAGAGAAGTGTGTTGTTTGTGTCAATTGGAAAATGAAAGTCTTTATCAGTTGGTTGCTATCTGTTTAATTTTTAATGGGTTTGTTTGGGCGTTTTTGGTTGGGGTGGATGTGATCAATAATTGATGTCACTAATACGCACTTGATACGGCATGACAAACTCAAGCCCATCTATTGCCAATTCTCACTATATTTGCAGTATATTGTCTTGGCGTTCAAAGTTACCTAACCGCATTGTTCAATTGTTGTTTATATACACCTGTTTTACCTTAAAAGGGTTATCCAATCATTGCGCGATTTTCCATGATTTAAAAAACATCATTCTAAGGGGTTGTTATCTGCAAACAGCGCATTTATAATGGCGTTCTACAAACCAACAAAACAGTAATCAATCTTATTAGGTCATCAGTTTTGCGTACATCATGCTCGATTGATGCTTCGACAACATCCCCTGATTTTAGAGGCCACGTTTATTCACAGCTGTGAGCACCAGAGATCGCTACCCTTAAGGGTTTTAATCGCGCGTATTTAGGATGACATATGCATCTGCTTAACAAAATTAGCTTAATCTGTTTGAGTATAGCCCTCGTGATCCCATCTACTGGATTGGCCCATTTGCAGCCTCATTCGAACTCAGCACCTTCAGATGAGCTGGTATTTGGAATGTCTACTGCCCTCAGCGGACCTACTGCCGAACTGGGTCGCCGCATGCGCGCTGGGGTGCAACTGGCTATTGAACGCTACAACAGTGATAGTAATCACACGCACAAAATACGCCTAGCCGTTTATGATGATGGCTACGAGCCTTATCGTGTTGCCGCTAACATGAATCGCCTGATTGATGAAGACAACAGCATCGCCATCATCGGCAATGTCGGCACCCCGACAGCTATCGCAGCATTGCCCATTATCACCGAGAAAAAGATTCTCTTCTTCGCCCCCTTCACTGGTGCCGGTCTGTTGCGAAAAACGCCACCAGAGCACTATGTAATAAATTATCGCGCCAGCTACAGTCAGGAAATATCGGCCATGATAGATGCCCTGATCAACTACGGAGGGCTGAAGACTGATCAGATAGCTTTTTTTACTCAACGTGATGGTTATGGTGATGCTGGCTATGTTAGCGGTTTTGCCGCGCTCAAACGCCATGGTTTAAAAAATAGTCGCAAAATTGTACACGTGCGCTATGAGCGCAACACTTTGGCAGTAGAAAATGCCTTGGCAGACATCCTTCTGTCAGCGCAGGATATTAAAGCGATAGTTATGGTAGGAGCCTATGCTCCATGTGCCAAGTTTATCCGTCTCGCCAAACAATCGGGTCTAAAGGCGGTGTTTCTTAATGTATCCTTCGCTAGCAGCGATCTGCTGCTGCGCAAACTGGGCAAAGATAGTAGCGGGGTGTTAGTTACCCAGGTAGTGCCACCCCTTACGGAGCATGGTGCCCCGATAGTCCAACAATATCTTGCTGATCTGCGGAACATAACCCCTGAAATTGGCGCCAACTACGTCGGACTTGAGGGCTATATCGGCGCCAGGTTATTGCTGCGGGCCATCGACAACATACAGGGCCAAATAACTCGAGAGCGAGTGATAGGCGCATTAGAAGATCTGGGTACGTTTGATCTCGGTGTCGGAGTAACCCTCAGCCTAAATCCGCTACAGCATCAAGCCAGCCATCAGGTATGGGTAACCCAGCTCCAGCAGGAAAAAACATCCCCCTATGAATGGCAGCAAATAAAAGAGCTGCTTCAGCGCGAGACCTCACCATGAGATCACGCTCCCATACCACCTCAATCCGTACTCTGGTCTGGATATTAATCCTGACCAGCGTTGTTGCTGTTTGTGCCGTTATCGGCGGTGGTTACATCATCGTAGCGGACATAAGCCAGCAAAAAGATACGATCAACATCGAGCTCGAGCAAAACAACCATAGCGTCCGTCAACTGGAAACCGCGATAGCACAGATTCGTTCCGAAACCTTGCAATTGTTTTATGAAGAGCCTGAAAGCAACAATCTTGGCACAATTATCGACCGTTACCCCACCATTTTGTTGCCACTGGTTGAACGCCTTGACGATCAGGACACCCAGATCAAGTTTCAACAATATCTTAACGAACTGAAGCGATTAGCCTCAGAAACTGACGTCTGGTTTCAACGCCATAAAATTATCAAAAAAGAACATCTACACGGTAAACAACGCGCTACAGTACGCGACCTGCTGCAAAGACTGCGCTCTTTTACCAATATTCACTTAGGGCAACAGCGGCTGGAGGAAGCGATAGAGATTCGCAACTGGCGCACTGCCTCAAAACCCGTCCGAGAAGTAATTTCTACTAAAATCATCAACAAGCGGAGAGAACCTTGGTTTCTTTTGTTTAATGAAATACAAACCGAAGTTGCCAACCTTTCCCAGCAAACGGAGATATTGATTAGTGCGTTACAGGTGAGCCGCTTAGCTGATGTGCGCGATAATCTGCTTAAGCCAAGCATTGAGCATCTGGAACGCAATTTACTTATCCTCGATGACGTGCGCGATATCTCGGCCGAACCAGCATTGCAGATCCTAGAAGATTTAAAAATTGCCCTCTTCGGCAAAGACTACCAGATCGACCAACAGTATCAAACCATAGTTGCCCGAGGTGGATTATACCAATTAAGCTTCGACCGCTTACAGCTACACCAGCAACAGGCTCAGCATGAGAAGGCGCTGCAAACCAACTATGTCGAGCTGGAAAATATCAATGCCCATCTGTCACAATTAACCCAGAAACAGTACGACCTGTTAAGTAATCGCACCCAACAACAACTGCAACAGGGGTTAAATAAAGCTATATTTGGCGGTGGCATTGTATTGCTGTTCGTTTTCGGGCTGGGAATAGCAATCTCGCGCAGGGTAAATCAACAGGTGCACCAGTTGGCAGTTTTACAACGCCACAATGAACTTATTTTACACGCGGCTGGTGACGGCATAGTGGGGATTGATGCGCGTGGCTACACCACCTTTGTCAACCCGGCGGCCAACGCACTGCTGGGATTTAAGCCGGAAGAGCTTATGGGGCGCTGTTTCACCACTTTAATGCCAGTATTGCGTGAGAGCGGCGACGTGCTGCCCCACGACGATCATCCGGTTAAGCAGTCACTACTTCTCACTGCTGGGCAAACCTGCCGCTCTAATAATGAATATTTTCAGCGCCGCGATGGCTCATTGTTCTCAGCGCAATACATCACTACCCCATTGATCGGCGAGCACAACCAGAACGAAGGCGCTGTGCTGGTGTTCAAAGATATCAGTGAACAACAGCAGGACAAACGCCAATTACTGAAGAAAAAACAGCAACTGGATTATTTAGCCAACCATGACGTGCTGACTGAATTACCCAATCGGCGCCTGTTCCGCAAAAAACTGCATCTGGCCATCGAACGTTGCAGCCGGACCAGTGGCGAAATTGCTGTCCTTTTTATCGACCTCGATCGCTTTAAAAGAATAAATGATTCTCTCGGCCACGAGGTTGGCGATATGCTACTTAAAGCGGTAGCACAACGGTTACAGAAATGTGTCAGCCACAGCTCCACCTTGGCTCGCTTGGGTGGAGACGAATTTGTAGTACTGATCGAAGAATCATCTGTGGCAGAAAATGTGGCGGAAAAATGCAGAAGGCTACTGAAAGCTCTGAGCAGCTTATTCGAGGTGGATGAGCATCGTTTATTTGTCTCGGCCAGTATCGGTGTCAGCAGATTCCCCCATGACGCCAAAGATGAAACAGGTCTGATGAGTAATGCCGATGTCGCCATGTACTACGCCAAAAATCACGGCAAAAATAATTTTCAATTCTACACCCCCGACATGAATGCTCGAGCACGTGAATTCCAGGAACTGGAAATTAAGTTGCGTGATGGCTTAGACCGCCAGCAGTTTATCCTTCATTATCAACCGCAGTTGGATATAAACACCCATTGCCTGATAGGGGTTGAGGTCCTCATTCGCTGGCTGCATCCACAGCTTGGTTTGGTTCCTCCCGCCGACTTTATCCCCTTAGCTGAAGAATCCGGATTGATCGTCCCCATAGGCGAGTGGGTGCTTCTCAACGCCTGTAAGCAAAATCAGCGCTGGATAGAGCAGGGGTTGACCCCGATACGAGTAGCGGTAAATATTTCCGCTATACAGTTTCAGAGCGATTTACAAAGTACAATTGCCAAGGTTTTACAGCAGACAGGGATGGATGCTAACTTGCTTGAACTTGAGATCACCGAAAGCATGCTGATGGATGAACACAATAAAATAATTGATGTTATGCACAGTCTCAAGAAACAGGGGATCCATTTCTCTATCGACGATTTTGGTACCGGATTTTCTTCATTGAGCTACCTCAAGCGCATGCCGGTTGACAAGCTCAAGATTGATCGTTCCTTCATCAAAGATGTAATCAACAACGATAACGATGCCGCTATAGCCACCTCAGTTATCTCACTGGGGCTGAACATGCATCTTGAGGTTATCGCCGAGGGCGTTGAGCAACTGGAACAAGAGCTGTTTCTGCGTGAGCACGGCTGCCATAGCGTCCAAGGGTATCTGCACGCTAAACCAATGCCAGCCGATGAGTTTGTCAAGTGGCGGCAACAGCACTAAACGCCTCCGCTACGGCAACATGAAGGAAAAGCTGGACACTGCTTATATTATAACCCCTCGCCGCAAAAGATCGGGACGGCCCAGAATGGCGTTAGTTTAAGCAGGTTTGCATGAACGTTCAGGCTGGAAATTCAAGGGGGAAATGGCATAATAATCCATGAAAACACAGCACCTATGTTCCAAGAATTCCATTTGCAATCGTTGCGTAGCTGACCTATTTCTGCTCAGAAAAAGTTTGCAGAAGAGATGGTATTGTTACGGTAAAATCGTTTAAGCAAGTAGGTGAGATTTTCGAATGCTTAATGGTTTCAAGACGCGAAATGATAGAGGTTTCACATCGAACCAATACCGTGCCACGAGGTCTTAAACTAGTGCCATTCGGGAGTGTCCCTGGTTTTTCTAGTTTTTCTGTTCGGTAAGGAGGCGTTAGGTTCCCAGCTTCATCGGGGGAATGGGGTCAGTTATCCACTCGTGTTACTTCAGAAAGATCTAGCTGCTGCCGGAATCTACGAACGGTGAGTACATTGATACAATTATTCTGTATCTCGTAAATGATACGGAAATTTTTGAAGACCACTTCCCGTATTGTCGGGTCATTTATTTCATGAACGATACGGGTACTTTCTGGAAACTGTTCGATTTTTTTGACATGTTCGAAAAGCTGAGTGATCCACTTTTTAGCAGCACTGGGATTGTCTTCAGCAATATAGTCCGCAATCTCTGCGGCTCTTTCAAGAGCGCAGGGACTCCAAATGATTCTCATGCGTCTACTCTATTTAGCAGCATATTTAACGCTTCATCGTGTTCAACTCCATGCCCCTGTCTGATCTCTTGCTGGCCACAACGGATATCCTGAATCAATTCAAGTTTACTGATCAATTTTTCATATTCAACGACATCTAAAAGAACCGCTGAGATTTTGCCATGTTGGGTAAGTGCTAACGGCCTTTTGGTCTCTTTTACTTGGTTGATATAGCTTGTTGTGTGCGCTCTAAATTCTGATACCGATTGAATATCTTGATCGAGTTGAATTCGTTTCATTTTATGCCTCCAGTATTGTTTTGTACTGAATATTGTACTTTATTTTGTATGGTAATTCAATTGGGTTTGTGTGAGAGGTTGCGAGGGGATGGATTTATGCTGTGGTTGATAGGGTGATTTTTCTAGTTCTGAAAAGTGGTCACAAATTATTGCATGGCTAAGTGTTTTCTACACCGTCATAACGAATTAAAACCGATTTGTAGGCCGAGAGGCCGACGAGCCGCCAATGTGTTGTAAGAGGGAAGCTATCTCATTGTAGGTAGGGGCGGCCCGCTACAGGCGTGAACTTCAAGGCCGTTTTTTGCTTACTTTTTTGAGGAATGGAGACTGTTGAAGTTAACGGATCGTCACGAGAATAAGGGGGGGTGAGTCCAGATTTCCGAAAATTCGAGAGTGAATAGCAGGGCTATTTGTTGAGGATTATCGGAGATATGGGCCATTCAGTCTTTTTCGCAGTAGATTCGGTAACTGCAATAGCCCCCACACCAAAAAAAGTACGTCGGCTGCGGGACGAGACTCGCGAACGTGGTTTTTGGTTTTGTTTTGAAGGGTGAGTTGTGGAACATGATCTGCAATTGTCTTGTCCTTCGGGTTCCCTCACTTCAACCGTTCTTGTTGACGCTCATTGTGTTCGGCTGCGGCAAATGGGGAGTTTGTGCTTAATATCGAAACCTCAAAACCATTGTGTCCATTTTTGCGGCGAGGCACTACTGATGCGACTTAATGTGGGTAGTGTCCGCTTTTCGTGCAAATATTTTGACGGAGCAGACTTCTGTGTTAGTGTTGACCAAGATCAGTAATGGAGGGTTCGATGACAGCACAAAAGATAGAACAGACTCTGGTATCTATTTTAAGAAAACATGATGCCGATCACATCGGGATTTTCGGCTCCCGCGCGCGCGGCGATGAACGCGCAGACAGTGACCTCGACGTATTAGTAGGTTTTCAGCAAACCAAAAGCCTTCTGACTCTGGTTAGCATTGAACAGGAATTATCGGACGCCCTTGGAATCAAGGTCGATCTGCTCACCGAAAGTGCCATCAGCCCTTATTTGATCAAGCGCATCAAAGCTCAACTCAAGGTTATTTATCAATGATGCAAAAAGACGATAGCCTTTATTTGCGCCACATCCTTGACGCCATTAGTACCATCGGGGAATACCTGACCGACATCGACTATGAAAAATTCAGTCGAACACAGCTGCTACAAGACGGGGTTATTCGGCAATTCGAAATCATCGGCGAAGCAACCAAAAACCTCTCTCAGGATGTTCGGCAAATATCACCTAAGGTTCCATGGAAAAGTATGGCGGGGATGCGTGATAAACTGATCCACCAGTATTTCGGTGTAGATATCAAAGCCGTCTGGTTGACGGCGCAGGACGATTTGCCGGAATTGGAAAAAGTGATTCGTCAATTGCTGGTTGATTTTGAGCCATAGGATTCTTGTATTTCCCTTCTCGGTAATCAGCGTGAAGTCCAGTCGTTCAACCTCCTACTTGACCATTTTGTTTCTTTATCTCAATCCAAATTCAACTTAGTCTCGCTCCCTCGGATTATCACAACGGGCCGATAGCCGCTCTTCGGGGTCCCTCACTGCAGTCGCTTACAGCATGTCGTGCCAAAAAACTCGCTGCGTTCAGACAGTTTACGGTCAACCGTACTCGTTGACGCTCATTGCGTTCGGCTGCTGCAAATGGGGGAATGTTGATCNNATCGTAACGCCGAGGTTATCAGGGTCAAGTAAGCGCTCTAGGGATGGTCTGCTAGTTTGCATTTTTGCAGCCATTGCTGATTTAGAAATTGATTCGGCTTTCATACGTTCAGCAATTTGAAAAGCAACAATGCGTTTTACTGCCACAAGCTCAACTTCGGGAAGAATCCCTTCCTCTTCTAAAAAATCATCAAAATCACTGCCGATATGCTTATTTTTGTCGTCCATCATAATCTCCTTACAGTTTCGACATGCGTCGTTTGGCGAGAGCAATGTCATCCTTCGGGGTCTTTTGCGTCTTTTTTATAAAACCGTGTAAAAGAACTATGTTTCCAGCCTTTGTGCAAAAAATCACTCTAGCAATTCGATTATTGAGAGTTGTGCGAACCTCCCATAGTCCATTCTTGAGGTTTCTAACGAGCGGCATTCCTAACGGCCAACCCCATTGAACGGTCTTGATGTCTTCACCGATTAATTTTCTATCTAGCGGATCA
>MAXR01000052.1 GCA_001751155.1 Desulfuromonadales bacterium C00003068
ACCGAAGAACCTGCCTTCGGTTTGCCGGCGATCTGGATCTCAGAAGATAAAAAAGAGCGTGCTCAAATTGCTGGTTACACCGTTGTCGATTGCACAACAGTTATGGCCACCCATATTAGTGAAATCATCAAACGTTATTCACATGAGTTCCTAGGCCGCCAAGAGGTACAGAACTTGCTAGACAATCTAAAGAAGAGTTATCCGAAGCTGGTTGATGATCTTATCCCTGACTTGCTGAGCCTTGGTTTGATCATGCGAGTGTTGCAAAATTTATTGCGTGAAGAGGTCTCCATTCGCGATTTGCGGACGATCTTAGAAACCATGGCCGATTATGCACAGGCAGTACCTGATCCTGACGTGTTGACAGAGCATATTCGCAGTGCCTTGTCGCGACAAATTAGCAGTAAATACGCGCAAGATGACGATGTTTTACCCGTGATGACTCTAGAGCGACAGATTGAGGAATCAATTCACCAGTCCCTGCNNGGGGGGCAGTATTTAGCCCTTGATCCACGGCAAGCACAAGCCGTGCTTGATGCCATTGGTGGCGAGATTCAGCAGTTTGGTGGTGGCATGACACCGATACTGTTATGTTCGCCAACAATCCGACCACATGTCAAAAAACTGACTGAAAGATACCTGCCAAGCTTGGTGATAATTTCTCACAACGAGATTGCGTCCCATCTAAAAGTGAGGTCTCTAAGTACCGTGAGGTTAAATGCAAGTTAGGGTTTTTGAATCAGACAATATGGACTCAGCGTTGCGCCAAATTAAAGAGGCTCTTGGGCCAGATGCTTTAATTTTGTCATCGCGCACTGTTCGCAAAGGGGGGATGGGCTTATTTGGCAAACCTGTCCTTGAGGTGACCGCAGCAATCGATCCCGCCGGTGAGGCTGTGAGTGGCCAACATGAGAACCTCGCTGTCGATAATCCACCTCGGCTTAGTGCTGCTCTGGCTACGAAATTTGAAAAACGTGTGTATGATGAGCACCCCGAAGATCATATTAGTTACCAAGATATTTGGCAGCAGGAACAAATAAACGCAAAGGATCCACGTCCCAACCCGTATGCACGAAACATGCAGCCCGAGCAGCCTCGGCTCAATGCGCTCCATACCGAGGTCGGCGAACTGCGAGATTTGATTAAAAACCTGGTTAAGGAATTGCCCGAACAGATAGAGAAAGCGGCCCAACCTAAAGCGCAGCCAATTTTTTACCCCGCTGCTAATTTTCAAGCAGGTAGGTCGTCCGATTCGAATCAAATTGTCCTGGATGCGTTAACACATCTTGGTATTGAAGCTGAAGCGGCACAAACGAT
Organism: Desulfuromonadales bacterium C00003068; assembly: GCA_001751155.1. GTDB lineage: Bacteria > Desulfobacterota > Desulfuromonadia > Desulfuromonadales > Desulfuromonadaceae > Desulfuromonas. Next base: position 1,318 of record MAXR01000052.1, read on the forward strand.
TGCCCACTATGCGGTGAGTCAGTTGTCTAAACGTCAAATCACAGACCCTGCGGTACTCAATGCTTTTTTCTCTAAAACTATTGCGGAATTAGTCCAAACAACGGGCTCTATTTTACCACAACCTGGTGAGCAAAAACGCCTCGCCTTGATCGGTCCAACCGGTGTGGGTAAAACAACAACCATTGCTAAGCTGGCTGCTGCATTTCTGCTTGCTGGTGGTAAGCGTGTGGCTATGGTCACCATTGATACGTATCGGATTGCGGCTGTTGAGCAACTAAAAGTGTATGGTGAGATTATGAATTTGCCTGTTGAGGTGGTGATGAGCGCCGATCAATTGCGTGATGTCCTCGCCCGCCATAGCAATAAAGATCTTATATTGATTGATACCGCAGGCCGAAGCCCTAAAGATGATGTTAGCTTGAACGAACTACAAAATTTTCTCGATGTTGATCCAGCAATTGAACCACACCTTGTTCTTTCAGCCACAACTCGCGAGCGTGACCTATACGAGACGTATAGCCGATTCAGTGCGTTGTCACCGAAAAGTTTGCTCATGACCAAGCTTGATGAGTGTGAAAGTTTGGGCGTGTTACTCAATATTCATTTGAGGAACAATTGCCCCTTATCTTATTTGGCTAACGGCCAAAAAGTTCCCGAAGATCTTGTGCTAGCTGATGCCGAAAGCGTTAGTGCACTAATTTTAGAGAACAGTGAAGGATAACGTAATGATGGAAGCGAATGAACATGCCGATCAGGCAGATACGCTCCGTTCACTTAGTGATCGCTTGAATGATACCCCGCAAATGAACGCAGGGGGGAATAAAACTGCACGGGTTTTGTCGATAACCAGCGGTAAAGGTGGTGTTGGTAAAACAGCCATTGTCTCAAATATTGCCGTTGCACTGGGTAAAATGGGTAAGAAAGTTTTGATTATTGATGCTGACCTTGGTCTAGCAAATATTGATGTCGTCTTTGGCTTAGCACCTCGATATAATTTAAATCATTATTTTTCAGGTCAGCAAAGCTTGGTGTCTATTCTTGTCGATGGTCCTGCGGGGATACAAATTTTACCTGCGGGTTCTGGCGTTCAGCAGTTTACACATTTAGATGCCAATCATAAAATTCGATTTCTTGATGATTTGGAAACACTTCCAGGCGATTACGATGTCGTATTGATCGACACTGAAGCGGGTATTTCGGAAAATGTGACCTATTTTAATCAAGCCGCTCAAGATATTCTAGTGGTTACAACGCCAGAGCCAACGGCTATTACTGATGCTTATGCTCTGATGAAGTTGCTTTCCTCTAAGTACCATGAAAAACGCTTTAATTTGATTGTCAATTCAGTACGCCATTCAGATGAGGCATTAGATGTATATCGTAAGTTGACAATGGTTTCTAATCGCTATCTCGATATATCCATCGATTTTATGGGGGGTATTCCCTTTGACCGTAAAATGTATGAATCGGTGCGGCGGCAAAAAGTGATGGTTGAAATGTATCCCGGCCATAAGGTAAGCCAAGCATTTGAGACTTTAGCCAATAACTTAATGTCTCAGCCTGGCGATACGCAACCTAAAGGTTCTTTGCAGTTTTTTTGGAAACGGTTACTTTCCCTAGGAAGTGGCACCTAATGACAAGCCCGACCTACAGCTTTCACCCATCAACGGGTAACGATAAAAATGAATTAGTCAAAGCACATATGCCGCTGGTGCGTATTGTGGTCGAACGAATGCGCGCTCAAGTGCCCGCATTTGTCACTAAAGATGATATGACCAGTGCCGCCATGATGGGCTTGATGGATGCTGCAACACGCTACGATTCTGCCCGTGGTGTTTTGTTTAAAACCTTTGCCGAGCGTCGAATTCGTGGTGCGATTTACGATGAGATGCGTAAAATGGACTGGTTCTCACGCTCCTTACGTGAAAAGCAGAGTCGGATTGGCAAAACCATTGCGGCGATGGAGCACCGTCTTGGCCGAACACCTGATGAAGAAGAGGTTGCTGCCGATCTTGACATGGACATTGATAGCTATCGTCACATGTTAAATCAAGTGTGTCATTTAGGCTGCGTAAGTCTTAATGAAACATTAGATGAGTGGGATGATGGTCGCAGTTTCATGGATATGCTTATTGATGACAGCCCAAACGTTCATCAGAAAATTGAACAGAGCGAGGTGGCACAAGAACTTGCCAGTCAACTCGATAAACTGACCGAAAAAGAGCGTTTAGTGATCTCGTTGTATTACTATGAAGAGCTGACTCAAAAAGAGATCGCTGAGGTACTCGATCTCACCGAGGGCCGGATTTCGCAGTTGCACAGTCAAGCTTTGGTTAAATTAAAAGTTAAACTCGATATCCGACGTTAATGCGAGGCAACCGATGAAAGATACCTTCCATAATTGGATTGATACATTGTTTAGTTTCGCTCAACTTGAGCTACTGATTGTGTCGCTACTGATCGGCATGTTTGCTATCGCCTTATTGCGGGTTCAATATCAAGTCCGCTTTGAACGTCAGCGGCGTGAAGAATCTGATCGTCAATTATTAAATGCCCTGCAACGAATTACCCATTTGGAAGACTTGCCAACACTTGCGGTTCAATCTCCGCCACGCTTTGAGCATGATTTAAATCATGCTGAGCTCAAAAATAGACTCCAAGCTCCTGCCTCGCTGGGTAACGCCCCCGACAAATATCGCCATGTCGCCTCACTTGCCGATCAAGGTATGGCTG
>MAXR01000053.1:0-125 GCA_001751155.1 Desulfuromonadales bacterium C00003068
GGGCTACCTTTTATTGTGAAATTATCAGCACAAATATGCTAAGTGGTTTTCTGTCAGATTTTTACTCCATTTATAACAGTTTTTCGAATATTTCTTTTTTAGTCATTTTTCCCCATCCATTTTAA
>MAXR01000053.1:159-7419 GCA_001751155.1 Desulfuromonadales bacterium C00003068
TACATGAAAAGATTCCTGTTTGCATTTCTTGATGCCTTAGTGCATTATCGATGTTTATCACGATCATAAATTCATTTCAAACAGGGAAATAACTATGGCTGGATCAATGAAAATGAGTGTACCTCCTGAACAGCGAGGTGATCGCCTGCAACATCAGGATGCATTTAATCGCACCCAAAATAATGTTATGGGTGATGGCGTAATGTCGGTTGATAACGATGGTAGGGTATTGCTCAGTGACCGGGTGATCCGTCAAAATCTCGATATTCACCCAGGGCACTTAATTGCTGCACATTTTCCTGAATTGTGGAATGAGATTCTCCAGACCTTGAATGATCGCCAACCACGCGCAGAGCTGACGGTCGAAAAAGAGGGGCAACAATTCCATGTCACCTTAAGTCCGATCCTGAGTGGTGAACATATTCTTGGCGTTATTTGCGTGTTTTCTGAAAATACCGAACTGGGTGCTATTACTCGGAAAATGCGTACTTTCAGGGAGTTGTCTCGCGAACTGTCGGAGATTGTTGATTCCTGTTACGAGGGGCTGTGGATCTGTGATGGCCAAGCGAATGTCATCCGTATTAACCCCGCATCGGCACGAATTAACAATGTCGTTCCCGAAGATATGATCGGCCGCAACATGGTTGATCTGGTGTTGGAGGGTGTTATTGATCGTTCGGCATCGTTAGAGGTGATTGAAAAACGTGAAGTGGTCAACTTTATGCGCACCACCAACGAGGGCCGACGAGTGCTTAATGTTGGCACACCGATCTTTGATGATCATGGCGAGATCGTTAAAGTGGTGGTGAGTGAGCGCGATATTACCGAGAGTGATGAGATGCAGCGCCAGTTGGATGAGCAATCGGCTATTAACTCGCAGTTCCAGTGTCAAATTTTAGAGATGCAACATGCCGAACTCGCCTCAACTAAGGTGGTGGCCAAAAGTCCCGCCATGGTGCGTGCTCTCAATCAGGCTCTTAAGGTTAGTCAGGCTGACTCGTCGGTGCTGATCCTTGGTGAATCGGGGGTAGGCAAGGGGTTGTTTGCTGATTTGATCCACGTTCATTCGCGCCGTAGCAAGAAGCCGTTGATCAAAATCAACTGTGGCGCTATTCCTGAAACCCTCATTGAATCCGAGCTGTTCGGCCATGAAAAAGGTGCTTTTACCGGTGCTCAGTCGGCTAAACCCGGTCATATCGAATTGGCTGATGGCGGTATTCTTTTCCTCGATGAGATCGCTGAGTTGCCGCTGGCTTCACAAGTGAAATTGCTACGCTTTCTTGAAGATGGCGAGGTGATGCGACTCGGTGCAACAAAGTCGAAAACCGTCAATGTGCGGATTGTTGCGGCCACCCACGGTAATCTCGAAAAAATGGTGGAGGACAAATTGTTTCGCCTCGACCTCTATTACCGCTTGAACGTTATCCCGCTGCACATCCCGTCACTCAAAGAGCGGCGTGATTGTATCTTGCCGCTCGTTCAGCACTATATTGACATGTTTAGTGCTAAAAATGGGGTGGAGAAGCGGGTCACCCATGCCGCTATGGATGCGCTATTGGATTACGAATGGCCGGGGAACGTGCGCCAGTTAATGAATATTTGCGAGCGGATGTTGGTGATGTCTGATGGTGAAGTGATTGATATTCAGGATCTGCCGCAAAATATTGTCAGCAACATCACCCACGGACCATTACGCAGCGAGCAAATGACCCTGCAACAGGCCATCGATAGCTTTGAGCGTTCTATTTTGATCGAGTCCATGGAAAAACATGGCAATCAGTATCGGGTTGCTGAAGCTCTAGGGGTGAATCAGTCTACAATTGCCCGCAAACTTAAGCGCTATCGTATCCGTTAGTTATGGGCGGATGCAGCGATGCATCCGCTTTTCAGTTTAAAATCCCGCTTCCGAGTACAACGTTCAATATCCCGCCCAAATTGTGAACCAATAAATTATTATCTCCGGCGATATTTTGCCTTGATTTTCTCTCCTGTGCAGCTGTCTGTTTAGCTAACTATCTGAATGTGCGACCTTTTTGTTCGTGTTGTGTTCTGAGTTGTCGCAACTGAGCGATAATCTTTGTCTGGTGTCCCTTTTTTTGCTCCAGCTGGCACAACTTATGCTGTTTACACTAAGTCAATGTGTCACTCCACCTTCCTTAGTATATCCCATGTTTTGAGCCGATAGTTCGGTATCAACATGATGGGGTAAGTGGGGTGGATGTGGTTTGTTTTGATGATGGCGATGGTGTGACGGTGTGCGTGTTGTCATGTTTTTCGCCCGGGAACTGCGTGAGTGGTTCCATGGTTAAATTCAATAAGGAGAACAGCAAAATGAGCGTATCGAACAATCTGGCTGTTGACGAAGATGTGGACCCTCAGGGGGTAGAGTTTTGTCAGGCAGCAAAAGAGAAGTCACAACTTCTTGATGCAAATCTCGACTGGCTACACAGCAATATGCACCCCTATTTTTTCATCACCATGAAAAACGAAGCTGAAGCGGTTGCCATGTTGGCGTACGGTTTACAGGGGATGGTTGAAAACCGAAGGATGATCCTTGCCGATCGTGCAAAGACCCTTATCTTGGCTTGCTTAAATAAGCCGGGAACCCTTTATGAAACCCTGAACCATATCCAAAATCGTCAAGTTTCTTATGCTGACTTTTCCGAGTCACGCGTTGTATTACCCGGCTGTGAACATTCTCTCGAAGTTCAGAAGTTTGAGTTCGATCGTAAAACGAACGACGAAATTGCTTCAGCCCCTGCACCAAAAATCCCCACCAGTGTTAAACATCAAATCACCGAAGCGATAAAAAAGCATTATCCCGAATTTGATCACGACCAGCGCCATAAATTGATGGCGATTGTTTGGTTAAACAATCACGACTATATTCTTAATTCACCTCCACGCCGTGTCGCGCAAATTCTGTGGTTGTACCAGCAATGCATTGAACACGAAGGTATCTACCTTGATGTTGAGCCGACTGATGATGCGGACGGGGCAGATCGTGGTCAAGGTTCACGGTTGTTCTTTGGTGTTGGTAACCCGCCTGAGCGTGGCTTCTTACCGCAGGTGGTTGAAGTGTTCAAGCGCTTCAATGTCACTATTGATCGTGCGTACAGTCTGACCATCAGTAATGGTGTTCATCCCTATTTTCTATCGACCTTCTATGTCAAAACGGCCGATGGTCAACCGATTGAGCGCGATTCTCAGCTGTTCCGACGGTTACAAAAAGAGCTGTACAATACCCAGATCCTCCGTTCCTGTTCACAGACCTACCGCGAATTGGTATCTACTGGTTTGGCTACCGGTACCGACGCGTCGTTTGTCAGTGCCATGATCTGCTTCTGCCACACCAATATGGCCCATACCCACCCCGATAGTTTCGATCTCGAAGGGATCACCCGGGCGTTCCACAACCATCACAATATTTCCTTGCAACTGGTTAAGTTGTTCCGTACCCGCTTTCAGCCAGAACTTGAGGAGCGTGAGAAAAACTATCAGGAGCAGTTACAGCAGACCGAGCAGATGATTGAGCAGTACAATACTGGTCGACGTTTCCTCGATGATTTCCGCCGCAAAATCTTCCGTTGTGCGCTGATCTTTATTCGTAATACCTTGAAAACTAACTTCTTTGTTCGTGAGAAGCACGCTCTGGCGTTCCGTCTCGATCCAAAGTATCTCGATGAGTTGGGCGAAGAATACACCTGCGACCTTCCCGCTGATCGTCCGTTCCGCGTCACCTTCTTCCATGGTCGTTTTGGTGCTGGTTTCCATATCGGTTTTTCCGATATTGCCCGTGGCGGTTGGCGTACCCTGATCACTCAAGGGCGCGACGATTATGTCACCGCAGCCAACACTATCTTCCGGGAGAACTATGTTCTCGCCCACACTCAGCATTTGAAGAACAAAGATATCTATGAGGGTGGTTCGAAGATGGTTACCGTACTCGATGCCGGTGGTGAGCAGAATCAAGAAGCGGTGATCGCGCGTCTGTATAAATTACAATTCGGTTTCATCAACGCCTTTCTCGATATCTATGTCACTGAAGATGGTCGCGCCAAAGACCCACGTGTGGTCGATTACTATGGTGAAGATGAGCCGATTGAACTTGGCCCCGATGAAAACATGCACGACAGCATGGTTGAGTTGGTCGCGCGTCAAGCTGTTAAGCGCGGCTATCTACTCGGCAGCGGTATCATGTCGAGTAAAGAGGTCGGCATTAACCATAAGGAATATGGTGTCACCTCTATCGGTGTGGTGCGTTGTGCCGAAGTGGCGATGGCGAAAATGGGCATCGACATGCATAGCCAACCGTTCAGCGTCAAATTGACTGGCGGGCCTAACGGTGACGTTGCTGGTAACGCCATGGCGTTGATGTTGGAGCGTTGCCCGAAAGTCAGTATCCGCCTAGTTGTTGACGGAACCGGTGCCATGTTCGATCCTGAAGGTGCCGATCATGAGGCGTTGGCGAACGTTCTCCTCAAAGAGGATATTGAAGGCTACGATCCGAATGCATTACACCCCGGCGGCTTCATTCTCTACCGTGGACAGACTCGTCGCGATGGTCTGCGTGAGTTGTTTAAAAAGGTTGTCTGCGATGATAAAGGTATTCACGAGCAGTGGATCACCAACGATGAGTTCTATCGCGAGTACAACAGCCTGATGTTCACCGTTAAGACGGATCTATTTATTCCTGCTGGTGGTCGTCCTGAAACACTCGACATAGATAACTACGAGCGTTTCTTCGACGCCGATGGCGAGAGTAGTGCTAAGCTGATTGTTGAAGGGGCGAACTCCTTCATCACTCCTGCGGCGCGAGTGGCGTTGCAGAAGCGGGGCGTGATCATTATGCGCGATTCTTCAGCTAATAAGTGTGGCGTTATCTCATCTTCATATGAGATCATCGCTAACTTGATGCTGACTAACCGTGAGTTCCTATCGCATAAAGAGGACTACGTCGCCGATGTCATTTCGATCCTTAATCGCCGTGCCAAGGACGAAGCGGAGCTGATCTTTAAGCGTCGCGATGAGCTGGGTGCGTCGGTACTGTTTACCGAGATCTCTGATCAGATTAGTCACGAGATCAACGGTCACTACGCGCGTTTGTTCAATTACTTCCAAAGTAATCCTGAGCTGTGCGAGAAGTTGCTCTATCGCAAGGCGATTCTTCAGCATCTGCCGAATATCATCAGCGATAATGCGCGCTTCCGTAAGCGGATCGACAATTTGCCAGTTAAGATCAAGTACGCCATTCTCGCCAGTGAGATTGCGTCGTCCATGGTCTATCACAGCAATGAGCAAGACGCCTTTGGTGAGCTGATCGAAAGCCATCTGGCGCGGATGACCGCAGCATAAACCCTAACCGAGACTCCGCAAACCCTGTGCAAGCAGCGGTTTGCGGAGTCAGTTCTATTTATGATAAACGGAAGCACCAAGGAGGATAATGATGCAAATAAAAATCAAACTGGTCGGTGCATTACGCTTGGAACGCTTCAAGGAGCTGGTCCATGAAGTTCCTGAAGGGACAAAGATCATTGAGTTGATTGAACAGTTTAAAATTCCGCGTCGTATCCTCGGTATTGTGTTGATCAATGGCCTCCATGCTACCTTGGAGCATGAAGTTCAACATGAAGACACTGTTTCACTTTTGCCCATTCTCGGTGGTGGTTAGTGATTGGTGGTTGATGGGTAGTGGCTAGTGCAGATAAAGTGACAGGATTAACTGCATGGATCACTGGGCATCAGCATTTCAACGCTGAAGACCATTCAATGTGGCTGAAAGTTCAGTCGTGTCAGATTACAAAATAGTCCCAATAACTATTGGAGAAGGAACATAATGAAATTTTTGACAAATAAGCCTGCACAAGAGCCACAATCTGTTTTGTATACACGCTGCACCGTTGATTTAACTGACGGTGCTCAACTGTTTGAAGAGGTTCCATGTCGCAACCTAGAGGATGTCCTCGGTGGCTTTGGTCGCTCGTTTCAAGATCTGGCTGAGCGTCAGATCGATAATGCCTATTGTGATGAAAACCCACTGATCGTTAATACCGGTCTGCTCACAGGTAGTACCGCCATGACCGGGATGCGCACCTATTTCTCCGGTTATAGTCCAATTAAGGGTTCCCTCAAGGGGTTACCGGCGGCTATGTGGTCAACGGGCAGTGGTAAGTTCGGTGCTAAATTTAAGTGGACAGGACTTGACGAGCTGGTATTTGAAAATCGTTCCGATACCCCCATTTACGTCATTATTCGTGAATCGGAAAACGGCCCTCAGGTCGAGATCAAAGATGGCACCCATCTGGTTGGTCTATCGACTCACGATAAGATGATGGTGCTGTATAAAGAATATCCTGATTGTCACTTCGCCAGTATCGGCCAAGCTGGTGAAAACTGGGAAAACAACTACATGGGTGCGGTGGCACTGAGTACAGTAAACCAGCTCAAGTCGGGTGAAGATAAGTGCCGTTTTGCTGGCCGTGGTGGTATGGGTAGCCTGATGGGCTATAAAAATATCATGGCGTTGGTGGCGCAGAGTACCGATCGCAAAACGCCGATCCCTAAAGAGGTTAAGCAGGTTAACCGTCAAGTTGTTACCGGTGATGGTGCGGCGCGTATCCAGCCGCTCAAGCGTGGCGGTGGCGGCGGAACCTGGGCTGCCTACGACGTTATGCAGGCATTCCATGCTGTTCCGGTGAATAACTTCCGCCCACAGGGTAATGACATTCCTGAAAAACTGTTCCGTGAAAATGTTGAGAAGGATTACTTCATTGAGTCACAGGCTTGCTACCGTTGCGGTATCACCTGTCACAACAATATTTCCCATAAAAATGACGATGGCACTCGCGGTGAATTTATCGCCAAGTTTGACTACGAGCCCCTCAACCTGCTCGGCACCAACCTTGGTATCCATGAAGGTGGGCAGGCCGCACGGCTAATTCAGCTCGGCGACAACTACGGTATGGACTCCATCTCCCTCGGTGTCACTGTTTCTTATGTGTTGTCGTATAACGAGCGCCACCCCGAAGCACCGATCCTTAACGGGGCCACCTTTGGCNNTTGTCGTATAACGAGCGCCACCCCGAAGCACCAATTCTTAACGGAGCCAACTTTGGTGATTTCGACAAAATCTGTGAAATGATTATCGATGCTGGTGAAGGTCGCTGCCCTGAGATTGGCAAAGGCTCTATGCGCCTGTCGCATGGCCTTGGTGAGCCTGACTATGCCTACCATGTTAAAGGTCTGGAACTGCCAGCGTAC
>MAXR01000054.1 GCA_001751155.1 Desulfuromonadales bacterium C00003068
GCAGGTACCACATCACCTTTTTTCTAAGGAAGATTGGGGTGAAACATTTATCCATATTGGTTCATTTGGAAAAACTTTTGCTCTCACTGGTTATCGAGCTGGGGCGCTGGTGGCATCCAGAGAGTTGATCCACCATGCCCTAAAAGTTCAGGATAGCATGGTGGTGTGTCAACCGCGCATTACTCAGCACGCCATTGGCTATGGATGTCGAGAGCTGAGTGATTGGGTCGACCAGAATAGCGTTATGATGCAACAGCGTCATGATCTTTTTTGCCAACTTTTCGATGTTGAGAATAACCGTTTTACCCTGTGTCGTAGTGGTGCTTTTTTTGCGTGGGTTAAACATCCTTGGCCAACATTGGCGGGGCGACAAGCAGCGCGTAAACTTGCAGATGAGTCAAATCTTATCTGTCTGCCGGGGGAGGTGTTTGGTCCGGGCTTAGAAGGATACTTAAGGCTTGCCTTCGGCAATGTCAGTCAACACGAAATTCCGCAAGCTGTTGAACGGTTTTTAGCCTATTGATTAACGCTTGAATTATTCTTATGGACGATACTCAAATCGATAAAGCACTTACGGCTGAGCAGCAGCGCCTCATCGCTGACTTTTTGCAAAGCCTGACAGGGCAACAGCCGCAGGTTACTCTGCCACCGTTGTCAGTTCTGGGTCCTATTTCACCACGGCTGAATGAATAATAGCGGCATTTTATTGTTGTTTAGATGAGAGCAGTTGTTGTTACTGTTAAACAAATCAATCATTTAGCAAATATGACAAAAGTGGTAATAATTTGATTGACAATTTTTACTTTACTTGTAAAATGGGGCAAAATTTATCGTAGTCAGGTCGTTAAGTGTTGATACTTTTTACCGTATTTTACGACACGTTTGATCACGTTCCCCTTATTGGAGAATGAAATAATGGTTTCAGCTCAGTCTATATTTAGATTTTATGTTGATGGTTTCCGTTCGATGCGTCTGGGCAAGACGCTATGGAAAATTATCATTTTAAAATTGATGGTATTTTTTCTTTTATTGAATCTTTTCTTCCCCAATTATCTTGAAACTCATTTTGAAACGGACCAGCAGCGTGCTGATCATGTTTTAAATAACATCGCTACTCTCCCGTCTGCGGGACGATAACGCTCAAAGGAGGTTGTCTGTGCTAGAACAACTTGATCTGTCACAAGTGAACTGGGCGAGGGCACAATTTGCTCTCACTGCCATGTACCATTGGATTTTTGTCCCTCTGACTCTTGGGCTTTCGTTCCTGTTGGCATTTTTTGAAACCATCTATTACAAGACGGGTAACGAAAAATGGAAAATAATAACAAAATTTTGGATGAAACTCTTTGGTATTAACTTTGCCATCGGGGTCGCGACTGGCATCATCCTAGAGTTTCAGTTCGGCACTAACTGGTCAAACTACTCGTGGATGGTTGGCGATATCTTCGGAGCACCGTTGGCCGCCGAAGGACTCTTTGCCTTTTTCCTCGAGACGACATTTTTTGCGGTGATGTTCTTTGGCTGGAGCCGTGTGTCAAAGCGTTTCCATCTTCTCGCTACATGGTTGGTTGCTATAGGTTCGAGCCTTTCGGCCCTATGGATTCTGGTCGCCAACGGTTGGATGCAGCACCCTGTTGGTATGGCGTTTAATCCCGATAGTGCCCGTTTTGAGATGGAGAACTTTTGGGCTATCTTATTCTCACCAGTCGGTATTAGTCATTTTGTTCATACGACAAGTTCTTCATTTTTGGTCGGTTGTTTGTTTATTGTCACCATTAGTAGCTGGTATTTACTTAAAGATCGTCATGTTGACATGGCGAAAAAGAGTCTCGCTGTGGCGGCAACATTTGGCATCATTGCTTCAGCTTTTGTTGGCTTCACTGGTGATGAGTCTGCTTACACCGCGGCTCAAGTTCAACCAATGAAATTGGCGGCAATGGAAGGTCTTTGGGACGGTGAAGTAGATGCCGATCTCGTTATGCTTGGCATTGTTAATCCAGCTAAAAAAGCGGGTGACGATAAAGATGCGTTCCAGCTTGAGATCAAAGTTCCTTATCTTTTGTCTCTGTTGGCAAACCGTGAATTGGGTAGTTTTGTTCCCGGTGTTAATGATCTGGTTTACGGTAATGCCGAACACGGTATTGTCGGTGCCGATGAAAAAATGGTGATTGGTAAGAAGGCTATTCATCAGCTCGCCCTCTATAAGCAAGCAAAAGAACAAGGGGATCAAGCTGCGGCAGATATTGCCTTGGTGGAATTCAATAAAAATCAGCACTATCTAGGCTATGGTTACTTAAGTAAACCAGAAGATATTGTGCCAACAGTACCTTTGGTTTTCTATAGCTTCCACATTATGGTTGTTATGGGATCATTGTTTCCTGTGCTGTTTCTGGCTATTTTATTCTTCTTATACAAAGATAATATACAACAACAAAAATGGTTTTTACGTTTGAGCTGTTTGGGCTTCCTATTTTCTTGGATCGCTTCTGAAGCGGGTTGGGTTGTCGCAGAAGTGGGCCGTCAACCGTGGGCCATTCAAGGATTGTTACCTGTTTCCATTGCACGGACAAACTTAACCACCACGACGGTTCAAATGACATTTTTCATGTTCTTGGCCGTCTTTACACTGTTGCTTATTGCTGAAATCCGGATCATGCTCAAACAGATCCAAATTGGGCCGGAGGGAGAATAAAAATGGGAAGCTTAGATCTTTCACAACTACAACATTTGTGGTGGTTAATTGTTTCTATTGTTGGTGCACTGTTTATCTTTTTAACCTTTGTACAAGGTGGGCAGGGGTTGTTATTTACTGTTGCCCGTACCGAGATAGAAAAGTCGCTCATTATTAATTCCCTTGGCAAAAAATGGGAAGTCACCTTTACCACACTGGTTTTATTCGGTGGTGCTTTTTTCGCGGCATTCCCATTGTTTTACTCCACAAGCTTTGGTGGCGCATACTGGGTATGGATGTTGATCCTGTTCACTTTTATTTTGCAAGCAGTAAGTTATGAGTACCGCCGCAAGCCCGATAATTTCCTCGGTGCAAAAGTGTACGAAGTGTTTTTGTTGATTAACGGTACTGTGGGTGTACTGCTTATTGGTATTGCTGTGGGCACGTTCTTCACGGGCTCAAATTTCGTACTCAGTGACTATAACTTTGTTACCTGGCAACACCCCGGTCGCGGTATTGAAGCAGCATTTAGTCTGTTTAACCTTAGCTTTGGTTTGTTTCTTGTCTTTTTGGCGCGTTTACTTGGTGCGTTGTATCTCAATAATAATATTGAGCACCCGCCATTGGTTGAACGTACTCGTGCCGCATCATTTACCAATCTACTCTGGGCGCTACCGTTCCTGCTCTACGTGCTCGTTAGCCTCGTGGTTATGGATGGTTTTGCTGTTGATCCCGTAACGGGGATCGTTTCGATGCAAGAAGGTAAGTACCTTGAAAACTTGTTAGCAATGCCGATCAATGGTCTTGGCTTTCTACTTGTTGGTTTGGTGTTGGTTGTTTGGGGCGTTGTCTCAACACGGTTTATGGGCAGTCGCAAAGGGATTTGGCCTGCGGGTCTTGGTACTGTCCTCGTTGTGCTATCTGTATTCTCTATTGCAGGATACAACAACACGGCGTTTTATCCCTCTAAGTTTGATCTGCAAAGCAGTTTGACAATTTTTAACGCATCAAGCAGTCACTACACTTTGACAGCCATGAGTTATATTGCGCTGTCAATCCCTGTTGTCTTGGGTTATGTCGCCTACGTTTGGCGTTTGCTCGATGCAAAAAAATTGACTGAAGAAGATATCCTCGTTGAAGGTTCTGACGAAAAATACTAAGGAGAACAACATGACCTTTTTAATGATTGCAGGTTGGTTTGGTGTCATTATCGGCTCCGTCATTGCGATACCGATTGTTTTGAAAAAATTGAATCTTTTTGATTAATTCATCATGTTGCGGTGCAATCTATGATCAATAGGTTGCACCGCAAATTTAAATTATTTTCAATCCACACCGCACCCCCTCCCTAACTACCGCTTCACTTTGAGTTTCACACCTGTCAGCATTATAACCCTGTTTGTTTTTTTCAGTTTTAGTGCCATTTTTATTGGTTTGCGTTTGACAGTTGTTGGTGAGTGACGTATACAAGGCCACACTATTTATCTGGCCGTTGGATCAAGCGTTTGTTGCCAGTGCCCGAAAGCTGCCAACATTCCCTTAATTACGAAAGAGACTTCTTATATGAATTTGAAACCTGAAATGATTGCCCAACTAGAGCGCGTCTTGAGTTCTGTGGAACAGTTGCTCCCCAAACCAGCTAAGGCCGTTGATTGGTCTTGTTGCTCTGCTGCCAACTGGCGTCGTCACTCTTTTTCAGGTTTTTTGGAGCCAGTAAAAGTTACTGACGATACGCGCCTTGAAGAGTTGCTTGGTGTCGATGAGCAAAAAGAGATCATGCTCAACAATACCCACCAGTTTCTCGCTGGTTTACCCGCAAACAACTCGTTGTTGTGGGGATCTCGTGGTACAGGCAAGTCATCAATTGTTAAGGCACTTTTGAATGAATTTGCTCCACAGGGGTTGCGCGTTATTCAGGTTGAAAAAGAGGATTTAATTTATCTGGCTGAAATTTTTACCGCTGTTGAAAATGAGCCGTATCGGTTTATCCTTCTCTGTGATGACCTGACTTTCGAGGTTGGCGAGTTGAGTTACAAGATGCTTAAAAGTGCATTGGATGGTTCTGTTTATTCTGCGCCAGAAAATGTGTTGATCTACGTCACGTCGAATCGTCGTTATCTGTTGCCAGAGTACGAAGGGGATCACATTGGCGGCAAATATGTTAAAGGTGAGTTGCAGCAGAGTGAAGCGATGGAAGAGAAGGTTTCTTTGTCTGATCGCTTTGGGTTGTGGGTTCCGTTTCATGTTTTCTCACAAGATCGTTACCTTGATGCGGTGAAGTTGTGCGTTGAGCGTTTTGCTCGTGAACGGAGCATTGAGATCCCATGGTCAAATGAGCTTGAGCGTGAAGCCATTGAGTGGTCGCACGATAAGAGTAAGCGTTGTGGCAGAACAGCCTTTCAATTTGCTAAAAACTGGGTTGGTCGTTATCTTCTCAAAAAGCAGAGGAAATAATTTTCCAATAATCATGGTAATAAAAAAGGCCCGCTGCATATGCAGCGGGCCTTTTTTTATGGTTATTTTGTCACTGATGCCTGATGCCACTTACTTGTTTGATCAGTGGTTAACTCAGCCCCCACAATTGTGGTACAAAATCATTATTCCCGCTGAGCTGAAATGGGAAGTTAGAGATAAACTCGATCAGGCGAATATTATCGAACAGGTGTTGTCTCCGGGGTTGGATGGCTGGTTGAAACGTCACTATAGTCCGAAGGATATATGACAGAGATAAGCCACCCTACAATAATTCATAGGGTGGCTTTTTTGTTACCAAGGAAAGGTTAGAACGACACGTGGAATCGGTGGAAATGGAACAATGATTCGTTCAACCTGTTTGTGATGCCGAGCCTGCCTGTTTTGGTATGTGTTGTACTGACGACAATCACCACGGTAGCGATCATTGTAGTGGTGACGCTTCGAGTGCTTTTGCCAATGGGGGTGGCGATGGTTTTCGAGCTGTGCTACATAGTCGCGACGGCGCTCTTGGCGTTGTTTTTTCGCCCAACGACGGTTTGGGTGTTGTTCCTGCTGGTAAGTAGTTTTATAATGGCGAGTTGTCGTTGTAACCGTACGAGCTCGCTCGACTTGTTGCTTGCCCCGTTTTTTATGGTCAGCACGGTGGCTGTCAGCTAGCACGGTTCCAGAGGTGAAACAAATGATTAATGCAGCAAATAGTAGAGTTGTTGTTTTCATTTTTTCCTCCATGTTGAAGTAAATAAGAATCGTTCGTTGTTGGTGATAAAAGATTATCTACTTAATGGTACTTTTTCATTCGACATCGGCGCTAATACCACTCGATGTCGGGTGTGATTGTAATGTTTTCAGTGGGTTATTGGTTTGCTGGGCAATGGTTTAATCTGTTGAATTATTGTGAAATTGATCTATTAAGAGGACTGCTGTGATTAAAATTTCAAACAATGTCACAATTTCTGAGCATGAGGTTGTGGTGAAAGCCGTCCGTTCACAGGGGGCTGGTGGGCAAAATGTGAATAAGGTTTCCACGGCGATCATTCTTTTTTTTGATATTCAAAATTCCTCGCTGCCGCAGGTGTATAAGTCCCGTTTATTGCAGTTATCGGATCGGCGGATTACTAAACACGGTGTGGTGGTGATTAAGGCGCAGCAGCATCGTAGCCAAGAGATGAATCGCGCTGAGGCGTGTTGTCGTTTGCAGGAGTTGGTGAAACGGGTGATGGTGGTTGCTAAAAATCGAACATCGACAAAACCTAGTCGCTCAGCTCGTAAGAAAAGGATGGATGGTAAAACGTTACGCGGGCGGACAAAAACGTTACGTGGTAAGGTGAAAGATTTTTCGTAAAGCTTCAACCTGCATCTATTCGTTTTGACCCACTGATACAGGTTAAATTTAAATTGGATAAATTATGTTGCAACTGAAAAATATTGAGGTCGACTTCTCGGGACGTAAAATTTTTACTGATGTTAATTGGCATATTCGCCCCGGTTCTCGAATTGGTTTATGTGGTGAAAATGGAGCAGGGAAATCAACACTACTGAAATTGTTGTGTGGTCTTACTGTCTCCGATAAAGGCGATGTCATTGTTGCCAAAGGGACAACCTTTGGTTATTTGCCTCAGGATGGTTTGCACTATCAAGGCACTAGTTTGTTTCAGGAGGTGCGCAGTGCGTGTTCCGACCTGCTGGCGATGGCAACTGAAATTGAGCAACTTGAAGTGAAAATAAGTCAGGATGCTGACGAAAAGGCCTTGGACCGCTACGCTCATCTGCAAGATCTCTACGGTCAACGTGGTGGTTTTACCCTTGAAGCTGATATTGCGCGTGTTTTGCATGGTCTTGGTTTTAGCGAGCAGGATTGGGATAAGCCTTGCGAGCAATTTTCGGGTGGTTGGCAAATGCGTATTGCTTTGGCGCGCTTACTGCTGCAACGGCCCAATCTCCTCCTCCTTGATGAGCCAACGAACCATCTTGACC